>JACCWY010000277.1 GCA_013697395.1 Chloroflexota bacterium
CAGCCATCTCGCTCTCCATGGTGCTCTTGCGTTGCTCGCGACCATGGCAGGATCCATGATCGCCGTCTGATCCAGTATCACGCTTGGCTACGGCGGCCGATGAATCAAGTGCTCGTCCCGGTTCAGAGGGTTCGGTCGCGTGCGGCGGCGACTGGGCGCCGGTCCTGCGATCGGCTGATAGCCGGCGAACCGAGACTCGACGACGCCTTCGCCACCGCTCACCCCGGGCAAGGCGCGGCGCAACGCGTCGAGGTCCCCCGCCGCGAGCACCGCCTCAACGCTGGAGAGATCCGCGTCGGACATCGGTGCTTCGACACGGGCAGCGAGGTGAGACAGCAGAGAAAGGACCCGACCGAGTGCATCGGTCGGCAGCTCCAGGCGGACCGCGACCATCGGCTCGCATACCTGGGTGCCCGCGCGCTCCAGGGCTTCCATCACAACCAGCGCAGTGAGCTTGTGGAAGTCGCCGGCTGTGGTCTCCGGGGCCCGATAGCCGCAGTCGATGATCTCCACGATGCAGTCGGGCACCTGCCAGCCGGCGAGGCCCTCCTCCAGCGCCTCGCGCGCGTACTGCCGCATGTGCTCCAGGAAGGTCTCGACCGTCTTGTAGATGTACAGGGGCACCAAGCGGACGTCGACGCCGAGTCGGAGGTGAATGCCCGACCCGATGGGCGCCCTCCCCACACGGAGGCCCAGCGTCGCGAGGAACGGGTTGAGGCTATGCGGGGAGCTCTTGCCGGTGACGTTCGAGTGCGTCGCTGCGCGGAGCACCTCGAGCGCTTCCGCGGTGCCGGCGGGCCGCTCGACGTGGATCGTGGTCGTCTCGAGAAACTCGACCTCAACGCCGAAGTCGCGCGCGAGGGTCTCGCCGATGACCTCCTTCTGCACCTCGCCGTAGAGGGAGACCGAGATCTCGCCGCTCGCGTCGTCCTGGCGAACGTTGATCAGCGGGTCCTGTTCCGCGAGCTGGGCCAGCGCCACGCGCAGTCTCCCCCGGTCCGTCGAGCGGCGGGGGACGACCATCGACTCCAGTGTCGGCGGCGCGAATTGGTGCTGCGCTCTTGGGCCCGGATCGTCGCCGATGGCATCACCGACCCGGACGGCCGCGAGCCCAGCCACCTTTGCGATCTCCCCGGCCGATGCCGATGAGCGCCGCACCGCGCCTCCCGGTGCGAAGACGGTGAGCGCCGTCACGCGAGTCTCCTCGCCACCCAATCGGACGCGGTCGCGAACGCGCACGGTCCCGGAGAAGATGCGGAGGTAGGCGGAGCGCTCACCGGAAGGGCTCCGCTCGATGTTGAAGACACGGCCCGCCAGCGGGCCGTTCGGATCCGCCCTGGCTGGTGGCAACAGCTCTCCGATGCCGCCCATGAGTGCCTCCACACCGGCCCCGGTGATCGCCGAGCCGAAGAACACCGGGTGCACCTGCGCCCGCCGGGTCTGCTCCATGAGCAGTGCCCGGAGCCGTCGATGGGGGATCGGCGGGCCGGCCTCACCCTCGACATAGGCGGCCAGTATCGCGTCGTCGCGTTCGGCCAGCAGCTCGATGACGGCGGCGCGAAAGCCTGCCACATCGCCGTCCGCCGGCGTGAACGTGGCATCACGAGAGCCGAGGCGGTCGGTGTGGCCCATCGGCACGATCGCGGCCGTCAGGCGCCTGGCGATCCCCTCCAGCGTCCGACCCTCCTCCGCACCTGGTCGGTCGATCTTGTTGACGAAGATCAGGGTGGGGACGCGAAGCCGCTGGAGGGCCCGCATGATCAGCAGCGTCTGTGGCTGCACACCCTCGACGGCCGAGACGACCAGGACCGCTCCATCGAGCACGCCCAGCACGCGCTCGAGCTCGGCGATGAAGTCCGGGTGGCCCGGCGTGTCGAGGATGTTGACGGCGAGCCCGCCGAGGGCGAACGAGGCGACCGCCGAGCGGATGGTGATGCCGCGCTCGCGCTCGAGAGCGAGCGTATCGGTCTGGGTCGTGCCTTCGTCAACGCTGCCGACGTGGTCGATGGCGCCGGCGGCGAAGAGGATGCGCTCGGTGAGGGTGGTCTTACCGGCGTCTACGTGCGCAAGGATGCCAAGGTTGAGGGTTCGCATTGAGTGTCATGCCTTCCGTGCTGGTCGTGAGCACCTTGTGGATGGACATGACTGTTCCCATTGCGACCTCCTTCAACTCGTGGCCCCGCCCCGCAGGCGATACGGGACGTGCTCATCCTACGCCCGTCAGACCCGTCACCGGACAGTGATCCGCGGCGTGCACCTAGAAGTCGATCCGCATCACGACCCGCCGGAGGCTCGGCCGGCTGACCTCGGCGAAGCCCGCATCGGCGAATGCCCAATGGCTCCCGACGTGGAGCTCGCCCCAGGTGATCTCCTTGAATGGCTCGGTGATCATCGGATAGCCCTCGAGAGCGCGTGCTCCGCGCTCTCGTGCGAATTCGACCGCGGCGCGAGCGAGGGCGTAGGTCACGCCGCGGCGTCGATACCCGGCGCGCGTGATGAAGCACGTCACGGCCCAGACGCTGTCGTCGTGTGGATCCTCGTCGCGGCCCTTCCTCCATCCGCGGGTGCGCAGCAGGCGCGGAAATGCGGGCCGGGGCTCAACCGCGCACCAGCCAACCGGCTCGCCGTCGAGATGGGCCACGAGGCCACTCGTCCGCCGTGCGCGGGGCCGGCCGCAGTTCGTCTCCTCGCGCAGGCTCGCAGCGCGCTCCTGGCGCGTGGCCGAGGTCCACTCGTGATGGCCGATCTTAAAGCGCTGGCACTGGCAGGCCGCCGCGTAGCCGCGTGTGCCGAGGATGGTCTGCAGGTCATCCCAGGACGCCTTGTTGGCGGGAACGACGGTGATGGTCTCCGTCACGCCGGACCGGATGATCCGAGCGCGCCGTTCGTGAAGTCGATCCGCATCACGAGCCGTCGCTTCGTTGGATGGCTGACCTCGGTGAGCCCCGCCGCCGCGAAGACGCCGGGGCTGCCGACGAGGAGCTCATCCCAGATCACATTGGTTCCGGCCGTGGTGATGAGTGGGTAACCTTCGACGGCGCGGGCGCCGCGCTCCCGCGCGAAGTCGACGGCTGCGCGTGCCAGCGCATACGTGATGCCTCGGCGTCGGAAGCCGGCGCGGGTGAACAGGCAGGTAATGGCCCACACGCTGCCGTCGGTCTTGTCCTCGTCGCGGTCCGTCCACGGGACGCGGTTGTTGCGCACCAGGCCCTCGTACGCGGTCCGCGGCTCGACGGCGCACCAACCCACAGGCTCATCGTCGAGGTACGCAACGAGGCCGCTCGTCGTGCCTGCCCGCGGGTTCCCGCTATTCGTCTGCTCCCGGAGCCGGCGGGCGCGTTCCTCGGCGGGAAACGAGCCGAACGACTCGAGCCGGCGCAGCTTGAACCGCTGGCACTGGCAGATCGGCGCGCTCCCGCGCGTGCCGAACACGGCCTGGAGATCCTCCCAGCTGGCCTCGTTGGCGGGGACGACGGTGATGCCCTCCGTCACGCCGATACAGCGCTCGGAGCCGGCGAACGGCCGGCGGCCTCGGCCCAGCGGAGGACGCGCAGGGCCTTGAGCGTGATCCATCGGCTTGGCTCATCCTCGCGCTCGCCAAAGTCGACAAGCAGCTCGTCATGGTGCGCGTGCTCGAGGATCCAGCGTCCGTCGGCGTCTCGCTTCGAGGCGAGGATCTCGAGCGCCTCCGCCGTCCGCTCGTCGGGCACGACGCCGGCGTCCCGCAGGTAGTCGAGCGCACGGACGACGTCGTAATGCCAACCATTGGGGAACGCGAGGAACAGCCAGCGCGGCATTGCCATCTCCCCGGTCGACAGGCGCCGGAGGAGCCGTCGCTCGAGCAGGTATTCCTGCCCGCGCTCGCGGGCGGCGGCTACCTCGGTGTTGCCCCCGACGGCGCGCTCGTACTCGACGAATCCCTCGAGCACGTTGATCGTGGTTTCGAACGACCCACGCGTCGATCCTCGCTCCTGCTCGCAGTTCCACCCGCCGTCGGCCATCTGCTCGGTGAGCAACCGGTCGACGATTCCGCCGACGTCGTCGCCGAAGTAGGATCCGATGGCGACGGCCTGCCCGTTGATGCACGGCTCGACCTCGCCCCCGAAGTACGGCAGGTTGTCGTATTCCCAGCGCCCGTTCTCCCGGACGAGGGCGATGGCACGCCGCACCGCATCATCGGTAGGGTCGATGCCAAACGTGCGCAGGAGCTGGAGCGTGGGCGTGATGGAGGTCCACTCGGGGAAGTAGGCGCCTCCGCCCCAGCTGCCATCGGGAGCCTGGACCGAGGCGCGGCCGCGCCAGTGCCCGTCATCGCCCTGGAGGGCGAGGAGCTGCGCACCCCATCCCTCGTGCGCGACGCGTGCCCGCTCGGCGCCGACCTCATCGGGTGGCGCATCGGTCAGGTCGCGGAGCACCTGCCAGCGGATCGAGGGATCGGAGTCGAGGAGCCAGTCACTGACGTTCATGGGGGCAATGGTGCGCCGCATAGTTGACACCCTGCGGCAGGAATCGACGGTAGCATCGGCGCATGGCAACACGATCAGTTCCGAGGATGACCATGGCGACAATCCGACCCTTCTACGATATGTGGCCGCAGTACAACCGCCGCCTGCGCGAGGTCGTCGCGGCCAGCTCGCGATCCGGCCGTCGCCCGACCTCTTGCCGATCTGGGCGACCGTCGGCCACACCGCCGGGGTGCGGGTGTACTGGCTCTGCGTCGTCGTCGGCGAGCCAGGTGCGGAGACGACGCCGTTCGAGGTAGGCGCCACCGAGGGCTGGGAGGACGATCTTGGGCATCCACGCAGCGCCGAGGAGCTCGTCGGTGCCCTGGACACCACGTTCCGGCTGGTCGAGGGCTGCCTGGACCGATGGACCCCGGAGATGCTGGGAGACCGAGTCGAGCGCGACTACGACGGCACGACGCAGGTGCACCACCGCGGTTCGATCCTCGAGCGGCTCTTCAGCCACGAGGCCTATCACTGCGGCGAGCTGTCGCAGACCCTCGGCATCAACGGGCTGCCGCAGATCGACCTCTGGCGTCCGGACTGAGGGATTGAAGTATGAGTGACCAGGGCATGACTGAGCGGATCTCAATACGGCAATTCCACGAGGCCGACGGCGTCGAGGACTGGCGTGTGCTGAGCGACGGGGCATGCGCGTATTTCCGCACGGGGTCGTTCGAGGCGGGCGCCAGGCTCGTGCAGGCGATCAGCGGGCTTGACGGCCTCGATGATCAGCGCCCGGCCGTCGACGTGCGGCACGACGGCGTGACCGTGCGATTGCTCACGAGGACCGATGACTACTGGGGAATGAGCAAGCGCGACATCGAGCTGGCACGGCAGATCTCGGCGGTGGCGCGGGAGCAGGGCGTGCCTGCCGACCCATCCGCCGTTCAGAATCTGCTCGTGATCCCGGGCGCACGCGTCACCGCCGAGGTCATGCCCTTCTGGCGGGCGATCCTCGGTTACGAGCCCCGCAGCGACAGTCCCGACGAGGACCTGGTCGACCCGCGCGGTCTCGGACCGGGCTTCTGGTTCGAGCCGATGGACGAGCCGCGCGCGGATGGCCTCGGGGCGATCCACGTCGCTGTCTGGGTGCCGAGCGAGCAGGCTGAGGCACGCGTCGCGGCGGCGCTCGCCGCCGGTGGCCGCCTTGTCCGCGACGACCACGCACCGGCGTGGTGGACGCTGGCTGACGCGGCCGGCAACGAGGCGGACGTTGCCACCACGATGGGCCGCGACTGAACCTTTCTTACGGAGTTCGCCAGGAATCGGGGAGTACGGTGCGCGACATGAGCAGCACGACCATTCGGCCGGCATTCGGCAAGTGGCCCGACTACAACCGGCGCCTCCGCGACGTCGTCGCCGCGCTGACCGACGAGCAGCTGGCGATGCAACCGTCGCCCGAGCGCTGGCCACTCTGGGCGACCGTTGGTCACGCCGCCTGCCAGCGGGTGTTCTGGCTCTGCGACTTCGCCGGCGAGCCCGGTGCCGACACCACGCCGTTCACGAACGCCGCTTACAACTGTCCGGGTGACGACGACCTCGAGCAGGTGCTCAGCGCCGATCAGCTGGTCGAGGCTCTCGACGCGACCTTCCGCATCGTCGAGAGCTGCCTGGACCGATGGACCCTGGACATGCTCGACGAGGAGCTCCGCCGCCCGGAGTGGGACGCGTCGTGGGTGCACTCGCGCGGCGCCGTCATCCAGCGAGTCTTCGCCCACGACATCTGGCACAGCGCCGAGCTGAACGAGGCCTTCGTGATCGCCGGGCTGCCGCAGATCGACCTCTGGGACTGAGAACCTGACCGGAGCCGGTGCGGCGGCCGCGTTTCGGTGGCGGAACCGCATTCCGGCGAATGGCAAGCATCTGTTCGCGCTCGCGGACTAAGCGGCGTCCCTGAGCCGCTCGAGACCGTCGAGGATGACGTCGAGCGCGAACTCGAACTCCAGGTTCGTATCGCACCCACCCAGGCCTCCGTCGTGGGTGGCGGCCAGGGCCATCTCGACGACGTACGGGTGGGTGCCGCCGAGCTGCGCGGCGAGCGCTGCTGTCGTGTCCAAATCGAGGTCCGGCGAGTCGTCGAAGAGGTCCTGGGTGAAGGCCACCTCGCCGGCGACCTGGAACGAACTGGTCGTCGACGGTCGCGGCAACGTCTACGTCAACGGCCGGTGCGAGTTCGACTTCAGCGGCGGCCCCCCGAAGGGGATCATCGCCCTGGTCACGCCCGACGGTGGAGTGCGCCAGGTCGCCGACGCCATCGCGTTCCCCAACGGGATGGTCGTGACTCCGGACAACCGCACGCTGATCATCGGCGAGTCGATGGCTGGCAAGCTCACGGCCTTCGACATCGAGGCCGATGGCAGCCTCTCCAACCGCCGCACCTGGGCCGATGGCATCGGAGCCGACGGCATCTGCCTCGATACCGATGGCTCGATCTGGGCCCAATCGGGCCCCATGGAGACTGCCTGCGTGCGGGTCCGCGAGGGTGGCGAGGTGCTCGACCGGGTCGAGCTCGACCGCAGCCCGTTTGCCTGCATGCTCGGTGGTCCGGACGGGCAGACACTGTTCATCCTGGCCGCCGAGTGGCGGGGATTCGAGCAGGTGGAGGAGGCGATCGCCGACCGCACCGGTCAGGTGCTGATCGCCAATGCCGCGGCGTCTCGGGCCGGCTGGCCATAGGGCGGCGGCCTATGCCGGGACGTACGACCGGAGCTCGGCGCCTGACGCGAAGCCGCGCGTCTCGACGAGACTGAGGCGGAGCGGGGAGTCGAGCTTCGGCCAGAACGGCGTGCCAGTGCCAAGGACGACCGGATGGATGAGGAGCCGGTACTCGTCCACGAGCCCGCGGCGCACGAACTGGCCGGCCAGGTTCGGTCCGCCGACGTCGAGGTCACCGTCGTACTCCCGGCGCAGATCTTCCAGCACCGTCCCGACGTCGCCGTGCACCAGGCGGCTGTTGTGCTCCACGCGCTCGAGACGCGACGAGAAGA
>JACCWY010000283.1 GCA_013697395.1 Chloroflexota bacterium
GTACCACCCGCGCTTGACCGGCCCGCCACGGCGTCCGGTCCACTCGTGCCATCGTATCGGGTGGCTTGCCCGGGACCCGTTACGCACGGCACGATCGTGCCGCTTGGCGAATCCGGCTCGGGAGAGATGACCTGCCGTCGCCGATGCCGCCCGCTTCCACCATGTCGGGCTCGCTCGAGGCTCGATTCGCCGGCCGTCTTGGCTCCGTCATTGCCGTGGTCGTCTTCGGTTCGGCGGCGATCGTGGCAGTCCCCGCCGGCGGTGTCAATTTCAGCTGCCGACCAGCGACCGCCCGACGAAGACCACGGCGGCGAGCGCCCCGGTCACGACCACGCCGACGAGGCGTGGCCACCAGACACGCGCCATGATCGCGCCGACGGTGGCGGCCGGGCCGGCCAGGACGAGCGCCAGTCCCGTGAGCCGGCCCATCTCGCTGGAGGGATCCGGCATGCGGTCGAGGAGCTCGGCCAGGCCCCACGTCGCACCGGCGACGACCGCGGGCAGGAACACGAGCGCAATGCCCGGTCGAGGGCGCGCCACCCGGAGGTGTCTCCACCGAGGGGTGACTCGTTCCCCGGCCACCAGGGCGCGCGCCGCGGTCGCCGCCGCCTCCAACTCCGCCGCAGCCTCTGCCTCCGCCTGCTCCCGCGCGACCGCGGCCGACTCGGTCGCGCTGAGCTCGGCTGCCGCATCGGCGTCGGCCAGCTGGCGTTCATGCCGGGCCCGCTCGATGCCGGTCATCAACGCCGGGTCGCTCTCGACTGCTGGCTGCGCCGCGTGGGTGACCGGCGCCCCCTCCGGCATGGCGTCGCGTTCCAGCGCCTCGAGCCGCTGCCGTGCGCGCGCGGCATGCGACAGCGCGTCGAGCAGGAGCTCCTCGCTCGCCGCCGCGATCAACAGCCGGCCGTGCTCGGTGGGCACGAGGATCGCAGTCGGGGTCGGAGCCAGGCGCACGACGTCGATCGTCTCCTCGCCCCGCAGCCGTGCGGGCCCGAGCTGGCCGCCGAGGAGCCAGCGCCCGCCGCGCAGGCTCGACGCGCTCCTGCCCTTCAGCCGAACACGGGTGACCGGCCCGGGACTGAGGACGTAGATCCGCTCGCCACCGAGCCAGCTGACCCGTACCGCCGACTCCTCGATCTCGAGGCGAACGCTGAGGGGCCGGAATGCGGCGACGACCGCGAGCGCGACCAGCACCCCGCCCACCGCCGCGACCGCGAGCCCGGTGGCGCCGGGTACGAGCAGGAGCCCGGAGGCCACGGCGATGCCACCGGCCGCCAGGCCGAGCGCGGGCAGCGCCAGCAGGCGCGGAAGGGACCGCGAGAGGCGGATGCGAGCGATCGGCGGCAGCTCGGCCATCGGCTCAGGCCTTTTCCGTGACGCGATACTCGAGGTAGCGGCCGGTGAGCAGGCGCGTCTGGGCGTCCAGCGCCGGCACCATGCTGAAGATGATCCCGACGAACGGCAGCCCGATCCACTGCACGTAGCTGAGGGTGCGCTGGAGCCAGCCCCACTCGGCCGGCCGCGGTGGCACGATCATCTGCTCGACGACGATCAGCACGGCCAGGCTGACGATCGCCACGGTGAGCATGGCGCTCGCGTAGAGCGGCAGGTTCTGGCCCAGGGTCGTCTCGCTGAACGCGGGGTTGATGAGCAGCGGGACGGTCGCGCCGAAGGTGAGCACGAATGGAGTGATCGCCCAGTTGATGTGCTCGCCGAAGAGATTCACGATCCGCCAGAATCGCGAAGTGAACGGGATCTCCGAGTGCCTGACGGCGTTGTCGATCACAAACGGGATGTCCGTGACGCCCCACGCCCAGCGCCGCGCCTGGAGATACTGCTCGGCCATGCTGCGCCAGTAGCCTCGCGCGCGCACCGCGTCGCCATAGATCGGGATGAAGAGTGGGACGGCCCGGAAGCGGTCGCCGTAGCGGAAGTAGCTCTTCCAATAGAAGCGGCTGTCCTCCGGAATCGCGTCGGTGGCCCAGTAGCCCACGTCGTGGACGAGGTGGAGGGTGGTCGAGTACGACCCGAAGCTCTGGAGCTTCTCCGGCAGCACGCTGCGCCACATCTGGAGCTGGGTCAGCACGGCCGCGAACAGCCGCTGCAGCATCGGCGCCTCCCAGATGTTGTTGTGGAAGTACGGGATCGGCTGGTAGAGCTGCACCTCCCGGTTCGGGTCCGTGAGGTGCACCCACGAGAGGTAGGCGAAGTAGTGCGGGTGGACGCGGTAGTCTGCGTCGAGGTCGGTCACGATGATCCGGTGGGGATCCATGCCGCGCTCACGAACGAGGAGCCGATACAGGTAGCGGCCACCCCACGCCATCGCGCTGCTCTTGCCGACCACGATGCCCGGCTCGAGCGGGTCGAGGATGTGGATGAGCTCACGGAATCGGTCGCCGAACTCGGCCTGGAGGGCCTTGACGTTCTCGATGCCGCCGGTATCGGTCTCGCGGGTGATGATCGCGCAGATCTTGCGCTCCACGGGCCACGCTGCCACGGCCAGGGCACGAACCGTGAGGCGGAGCTTCTCGAGCGGCTCCGTATAGGTCGGGATGAGCGCAAGGTGGATGAGCTCGTCGACGGGCGGCGGTGGCTCCCCGAGCGCCTCGACGGCGCGGAGCGCCGACAGCTCGCGGCGTAGGCGGCGTCGTTCGGCATCGGCCGATCCTCGGTGCATCGTGATGCCCAGCGCACTGCTCGAAAGGTCGCCACCGACCGCCGCGAGGCGGGCCTCGAGGATCGCGCGCCGCGCCGCGGGGTCCCGGAGCGCCGCAAGCCGCTCCGACCAATCGGTGGCGAGCACCTCGCGGATCCGGCCGAACGCGATGATCACCGCTCCACCGAACCAGAGTGCCCGGCACAGCCAGTAGAAATCGAAGCTGAGGACGAAGTAGGCGACGAGCCAGGGATAGCTGAAGCTGAGCCAGAGCGGGAGGATCAGGACGGCCCATGAGATCGTGCCGGGCACCATCTCCAGCAGCCGGCTCAGCCAGCGCAGGCGGTCGCGGTCGTCGGGAGTAGTGGTCATCGTCGATTCGCCGGACACGCTGGCCGGTCGGGCACGGACCGGAGCCGCCCTGGCGCCTTCCTAGTAGACGGGCGTGAGCCAGCTCCGATATGCGGGCAGGCGGCCCCGCACCGCGTCGAAGTAGATCCGCGAGAGGGCCTTCGTCACCGGCCCCGGCCGTCCGCCGCCGATGCTGCGCCGATCGATCTCGATCACGGGGCTCATCTGGGCGCCGGTCCCGCACAGGAAGACCTCGTCCGCGCCATACAGCTCGGTGCGGTCGATCGAGCGCTCCACGACCTCGACCCCGAGCTCCTCACGTGCGATCTCCATCAACCGCCGGCGGGTGATGCCCTCCAGGATGTTGTCGGTGACGGGGGGCGTGACGAGGACTCCCCCCTTGACGATGAAGAGGTTCTCGGCGCTCCCCTCGCTCACGTGGCCGTCGGCCGTGAGCACGATCGCCTCGTCGAAGCCGTTGAGCTGCGCCTCGCTCTTGGCCAGCGCTCCGTTCACGTAGGCACCGGTGATCTTGCCGCGAGCGGGAATGGCGTTGTCATCGGTCCGGCGCCAGGTGCTCACCTGCGCACGGATGCCACCCTCGGTGTCGATGTACTGCCCGAACGGGACGCCGAAGATCGTCACGTCGGCGTCAAGGTTGTGGAGGCGGACGCCGATCGTCTCCGAGCTCTTGTAGATGATCGGGCGCAGGTAGACGTCCTCGCGCAGGCCGTCGCGGCGCAGCAGCTCGCAGGCGATCTCCGCCAGCTCCTCGGGCGACTGCCGGATCTCCATCATGAGCAGGCGGGCCGACGCGCGGATGCGCTCGAAGTGCGGGAGGAGCTCGAGTGCGAAGAGCTGCTCCTCGTCCGCATTCCAATAGGCTCGGATGCCCTCGAACACCGCGGTGCCGTAGTTGAAGCCGTGGGTCATGACGTTGATGTTCGCGTCACGCAGCGGCACGAACTCGCCACGGAAGAACGCCCACAGCTCGGTGGTCTTCTCCACCGATGCCGTGCGCGGCTCCTGGTCCTGCTTCAGCACGCTGGCCTCCGATTGCGTTCGTCTCTGCCGGTTGTCGCGGGTGCACGGGCGCACGCACAAGCGCAGGAAGTATACCCGTGGATTCGCCTTGAGCCGCTTGCTCGGCGAGCGGGAAAGCCGCTCACGGAACCGATGCGACCGACGTTCCGAGCGGTGTAAACAGCGCCAGGTAGATGTAGACGAGGTAGAGCGGGCCGCCGATGAGGAGCGTCCACGCCGACAGGCGGCCACGCAGGACCATGCTGCCGAAGATCAGGATGGTGGCGACGAACGCGACGCCGGCCGAGGCGAAGTGGATGGCGCTCTCCGGGGTGAAGACCCAGGTCGTGAAGAGCAGGCCAAGGACGGTCGGCAGGCAGCTCTGGAAGACCATGGCGCCGGTGATGTTGCCCATCGCCAGCGTGTCCTTGCCGTTGCGCACCCACAGGACGCTGTTGAACTTCTCGGGCAGCTCGGTCGCGACGGGGGCAATGATGAGCGCCAGGATTGTGGGGTCCAGGCCGATCACGTCCGAGAGGTGCTCGACCGCCCCGACGAACACCTGGGCGCCGACGATGATCAGGCCCAAGGCGAGCACGACCTGCGCGACCACGATCGCCATGCGTGGCTCGCCACCGGTCAGGGAATGCGCGCCATGCAGCGCGTCGATCTCCAGCATGCGCGGGCCGCTGAGCGCCGGCACCCGGACGAGGTGCAGCCGGCTGAGCTCCTCGGGGTCGCTCTCTTCGGCCGTGTCCGTGAAGTGGAGGCGCACGTACACCCCGTACAGGACGAACAGTGCAGCGGCAGCCACCCACTTCAGCCAGCTCACCTCCTGCGGCAGGAAGGCAGTGCCGATGGCCACGCCGTAGCCGACGATGAAGAAGAGCACGTCCCGCCCCAGGACCTTCGTGTTGACCCGCATCTGGGTGCCGCGCCTGCCGCGGCGCGAATAGATGATGACGGCGATGCCGGTCACGAACATGGCCAGCGTCGAGAGCATGAACGGCGCGCCCAGGATGGCCCCCACCCCGACCGCGTGCGAGCTCTCCGTTGCGACCCCACCCAGGAGGACGGGGCCCAGGATGGCGATGACGGGGATGAGCGTCTCCGGCATCGCTGTCGCCACCGCCGCGAGGACGCTCCCGACCGCCCCTTCGGCCAGGTTCAGCTTGTGGCCGAACCACTCGATGCCGTTCGTGAAGAGCTCGGCGGCGACCAGGATGATCGCGAGCGAGCCGACGAGCAGGACGATGTCCATGGATGCCCTAACCTCCGATGCGTACGGCGGTCGCTCCCGCGCGCGGCCGCCACAGATGACCGAAGGTCTCTCCCGACCACAGCGTGGGTCGGCCGGTGCCACCGGACGGAATCACTCCCGCCGTACTGACGATGGCACCTGTCCGGGGATACTCCCCCTCGGGCGTCTGGAGTGTCGCCGAGAGCGCTCGGGCGGTCAAACCGGGGCCGCCGGGCATGGCAGCGGGTCGCTGCGCCTACGGGCGCAGGTGCTGCGGCGCGTACGGCAGCAGGGCAACGTGACGTGCACGCTTGAGCGCGGTCGTCAGCATGCGCTGATGCCGCGCGCAGGTGCCGGTCTTGCGTCGCGGTTCGATCTTGGCCCGCTCGCTCAGGTAGCGGCGCAGGCGGTTGACCTCCTTGTAGTCGATGCTCTCGGCCTTGTCGACGCAGAAATTGCATACCTTGCGTCGGCGCCGATCGCGGTAGTAGTCGGCCGATTCGCGGCGGGAACGGGGGCTGGCCATGGTCGGTATCGGTCCTCGTGGTGCTCGTGTCTAGAAGGGAATGTCGTCGACGTCCATCTCGGCGCCGGGCGCGGACGAGCGCTGCTCTGCGCCGCGCGGACGGACCTGGGGCGGCGCGTCGTCGAATGCGCCTTCCGCGCCACCGCCTGCCCCACCACCCGGGCCAGCCTCGTCACGGGGCCGACGCTCGAGGTTCACGACGCGGGCGAATCCCAGCTCGAGCGACGTCCGCTTCTGGCCGTCTCGCGCCTCGTATTCGCGGGCCCGCAGCTGTCCTTCCGCGTAGATCTTGTTCCCCTTGCGGAGCTGCTCGGCGAGGCGCTCGGCGGCCTGCTCCCAGACGCTGACGCGGAACCACAGCGTCTCCTCGATCCACTCGCCATCTGGGCCCTTGCGGTTGTCGTTGACCGCGACGCGCAGCTCGGTCACGGCCTTCCCGTTGGGCGTATAGCGCAGCTCGGGATCGGCGCCGAGATTCCCGATGATCATGATCTTGTTGAGTGTCATGCGGCTCCTCCTCGCCGAGCGGCCTCTAGGCCTCGGCGCGCTCCTCGGTGGCCGGGACGTCCTCGGCCTCATCAGTTGCTGTGTCGAAGCTCGGCTCGACAGGCGGCTCGGCGTCGAGCGCCGGCACCTCGGTCTCCGTCCGGAGGTCGAGCCCGGGCTCGGGCACGGACCCGATCTCGTCGTCGTCGCCGTCCACCGACCGTGCGGCGGCTGCCGGGGCGAGCTCGTCCGCCGGTCCTCGGTCCTCGAGCACGGTCACGAGGTGACGGAGGATCTCCTCGCTGATCAGCATGCCGCGCTCGATCTCGCGCACGTGCGCGGGCTCGATATCGAACTGGATCAGGAAGTAGCTCGCCTCGCGGTGGCGGTTGATGTCGTACGCGAGGCGTCGCTTGCCCCACGGGGAGACCTTGCTGAGGCTGCCGCCGCCATTGACGATGGCGCGTGTGACCTTCTCGACGGCCGCCTGGAGCTTGTCGTCCTCCAGGTCCGGGCGCAGCAGGAGCATGAGTTCGTAACGTCGCATGTGAGCGTCGTCCTCCTCTCTATGGGTATGCGGCGTCGTCGGCGGGCGCCGAACGACACGGCAGAAAGGGGCCCTGTCCAGACGCGATGTCGGTACATGAACCACGCCTCCCCGGGCGGGAGGCGCATGTACAGTATAGCCGTGATCGGCGCGCCGTGGCAACGCGCCGATCGCCCGTATACTCGCGACCGACCGAACTTGCTGCTCGAGACCCATGCCGCCTAATCCGATCCTCATCGTCGCGCGCGACAACGCGCTTCGCACCCAGCTCGAGTCCACGCTGCGCGAGGCCGGCTACGCGTGCACCTCGGTGGCCTCGCCCGCCGACGGCGTGGCGGTGCTGCGCGCCACCGGGTTCGACCTCATCGTTGCCGAGGGCCTCGCTGCCTCGGGCGCCATCCCGACCCTTCGCACCGCCCGCTCAGGGAGTCCGACGCCGGTCCTCGTCGTGGCCCCCGCGCGCGACGTCGAAGCGAGGATCGCGTTCCTGGAGGCCGGCGCGGACGACGTGATCGACGGCCAGTTCTCGGCCAACGAGCTCGAGGGTCGCGTGATGGCC
>JACCWY010000288.1 GCA_013697395.1 Chloroflexota bacterium
GGCGAGACGATGTGGCGCTTGTCGCGATCCTGGAAGATGCTATCGCCCCTCGTCGCGCGCCAGGCTGAATTGACAAGCGCGATGCAGGAGATCGCGGATCCCCAAGGGGGTGGCGGACTACCCCAGGTCTTCACAAATGCGCCCGGACCGCAGTACCTGGGGACCTACACGCCCTACGAAGCCAGCCGTGACTTCCCTGATGAGGTCAGAGCGCTCATTTCGGCAGCGGCGGGCGAGGAGGTCCATCGGTCGCTGCTACTTGAGAAGTCGCGTACCGTAAACGAGGACGCCGAAGCGTACGCGGCCAAGGAGCGCTGGGCGGCTGGTATCCAACGGATGGCTGACTTTCTCAAGGAGAATCGCAGGAGAGACAGCAAGCTCCAAGCGTTGGCGGTCGGGATGCTGTTGTCGGACCTGCAGGACGAACTATCAGCCGCCGCGGTTCGAGCCAGTTTGTCGCTCGAAGTGTTCCGGCGCCTGACGGTCGAAGATCTTCTCCTCGTATTCGACGGTAAGCCGTTCTTGAGCGTGCTGCTTCGGCTCTTCGAACGGCGGCTGCGCAACCCCAACGACCCGTGGAAGCCGAACGACCTGAACGACATGCAGTTCCTCGGTCTGGCAGCCGCGTATGCGGATTGCGTCGTGGGCGAGAGGCACTTCCTGAGGCTGCTCGCCGACATTCGACCGAAGGCCCACGTTCGCGCCAAGCTCTATACGAATCTGGCCGAGTGCATGGCCGAGCTCCCGCTGGCGGCTGGCTGACGCGCTTCTCTGCGGGATCGCCGTATCGCTGGGTTGCTCTTGCCCCGGTTCGAGCTCCCCGGAGCCGCGGTTCAGGTGAGCAAGCGGCCGCTTTGGACCCCGGTTTCCAGGGTGGAATGACACGGCTCATCAGTGCGGAAGACGGTGAGCGAGGCCAGTACGTCGATGGCGTGCCCAGGTACGGATACTTGCCCAGTGGCCGATCTCGATCCGGTTTCAACTGCACCTAGACTTACCAGGGCCAACTGTCCGCGTCATCTTGGGCGATAGTTAGTTCGGGGTGCCCGCGGGCCAAGCGCCCTGAACGGGGGAGGGCCACAAGTCTTCCCCCGTTCGGGCGCTTCCTGGGGAGCTACACGGCTTCCGCGGTCCGCTCTTCCTCGGCGCCCTCGACCTGGCCCTGCTCGAGAAGCGGGACGTCGGTCAAACCCATGTGCTCCTCCAGGTTCTCCAGGCCGGCGCGGTACCGCTCGCTCCAGTACGACCGCTCGGTCTCGTAGAACTGGCGACGTTCGTTCGTCGCTTCGAGCTCGCCCTCCCCGATCACGAAGAGCAGGACCTCGATCGCCGCTCGCAGCCGCGGCGTCAGCTCGTCGTTCGTGTACACGGTGGAGAAGAACGGGTGGGCGGTGTTCAGCCACAGGACCTTCTGCGCCCCCACCTGGTCCACCCGGAAGAACGGGGCCCCCTGGAGCGCCTCGCTGTCCACTCGGTACTTCTTGTTCAGCATCTGCGATCGGAGCGTGGACTCCAGGATGGCCGGCTCCACGCCGGCCTCGGCCGCGCGCCGCTGGAGATCACGCTGGAAGTTCTCTTCGCCGCGCTGTTCCAGATCGGCAGGGTTGGTGGGGGTCCGGGTCTTGAACTTGGCGATGTCCGCCATGACCTCCTCGGATGGCCGCGGCTGCGAGCCGTCCTCCCCGCCCTTCTCCGCCTTCGCCTTGAGCTCGGTCTTGGCGTCGTCGTACCGCTTGCGAAGCTCCTTGATCGCCAGGAAGACACCGGCGTCCCGGAGCAGGTCCCACATCCGCTCCGACATCACCACCTGCTGCTTGGTGGTGGTGATCGAGAACTCCTCGTCCAGCGTCGGCGGGAAGTCGATCTCCACGCCCCAGTAGCGGTCATCGTTGTTGAAGTAGCCCAGGTAGCTCTTCTTCGTGGCCGTGAGGACGTCGATCTGCCGGCCCTTTCGCAGGATGATCAGGCCGTTGTTGTCGTCGAGGACGTGGAACCTCGGGTTGAGCTTCCCGCCCTTCACCTTGTGCTTGTCCTCGGGCACCCGGGCGAACGTGGGCGGCATCGCCGCGTAGCGCACCTTGACCACGCCGAGCGACTTCCCGGTGTCCTGGTCCTTGACCTCGAACGCGGCCGCTGGAAGCGCCTCCGCGCGGTCCGGGTCCGTCACCATCTTCCTCCCGATCGGGTAGGACTCGTAGTACCGGAACCCCGGGGTCAGGAAGAGCGGGTCGGTCGGCTCGGCCTCCTGGTCATCGATGCGGATGGTGATCTCCCGCAGGAACCTGCGGTAGGTCACTCCGGTCTTCTCCAGCAGGAACGGCCGCAGCTTGCCGGCCGTCCGAAAGGTCAGCCGGTCCAGCTTCTCGACCAGCACAACCGTCCCATGCTCCGGCCCATCTGACCGGTAGCGCGTCTCCAGGCGGCTTTTGAGCCACTGGGGCAGGACCGCGGGCCGCGGCTCCGGCACCAGGATCTTGCCGTCCACCGTGTACTTCCCCGCGCTGATCTCGTCGACATCGATTGTCACGGCGAACCACTCCCCGCCGTCTGTGCGAGAGAACACGGTGAACCGGCGACCCATGCTCACCGACGAGCTTGGCAGGCCGTACCCGTAGCGGCCGAACCCTGACCGGGATCCCTCCCGATGGGTCCCGCCCCACATCACCGCCGGCCGCAGCATGTCCGGCTCCATCCCGTGGCCGTCGTCCACCACGGCGATGGCGGTGGGCTTCGCCTCGTCGCTCGGCCAGAGGATGTCGATGTTCCGGGCGCCGGCCTGGATGGCGTTGTCGATTTCCTCGTTCAACGCGGTGGCCGTGCTCCGGTAACCGACGTCGCGCATGCCCCTGACGAACGCATCCGCCACCACCAGACTCATCTCGAATCCGGCGGCCTTGAGCTTCTCGACGTAATCGTGCTGAGCGGCCAGGTCGGCGCCGCTGTCGATGGCCCCGTTGCCCTCGATGGTGCTGGCCATGTCGCTGGTGCTTTTCATCACTGTCTCCGCTTCTGCAGCCACGGTTGGGCCGCGTCGTGGTGGGGCGCATTCAAGATCCGGGACGGGCCGGGCCCCACGTCCGGCCGGTCCCCAGGGCCTCGTGCTCGCCTCACGCCACCGACGGCACCACCTCCTCCGTCGAGACCGGGCCGAGGGCGGCGAGCGCCACCCGACCCGAAGCGTAGACCCGGTTCAGGACCTTGGTCACGGCCATGCGGCTGATGCCGCGAGCCCGGGCGACGTCAGCCTGGGACACCCCGTCCCAGAACACCGCTTTGACCACGGCCTGCTGGAGCGGGGTCAGGGCGCCGACGAACTTGCGGACCATGACCGCAGTCTCGGCGTCGTCGAGCGCGTGCTCGGCGTCGTGGTCGGGCTCCGCTTCGGTGACCGGCACGACCGCCAGCTGCGGCCGGCCGACGCCGAGCTCATCGAGGATACCGTCGCGAACCCGGCGCTTGGCCACGTACTCGAAGGGCACCGGCCGACGGGGGTCGTGACGACGGGCCGCGCCGAGGAATGCGGCGTAGCCCGACTGTTCGACGTCGTCGCGCTCGCCAGCCCGCACGCGAAAGCGCTTGAGCTGCGAGGCGACGATGGGGGCGCCGACGGTCTCGACGAGATCCAGCAACGCCTGTTCGGCGTCGTGGCCTTGGCCCTGAGACCGGAGGATGAGGACCCGCTGCTCGCGGGACCCCGGCAATGCAGGTGAACCGTCCATGGAGCCTCCTCCTGTACCTGGAGGCTCCTCAAGTTCACCTCATTCTGGGGCCGCTCTTGGACCCCGCTGCGAGGAAAACCTCCGTCTACGAGTATATGAACCCGGGAGGCTGGTGACTTGTAAACCCCCCGGGTCCGAGATGCGGATGGCCCTGGGGGCGCGGGGGCATCCGCCTCGACCGTGCCTACGTCGCGCCCCGATCATCGGTGGCGAGCCGTTCGAGAATCTCACGTTGGGCGCCGAGCTGCTCCTCGATGCGGCCCAGCCGAGCGGCCACCTCGCCGCCGGCGAGGACCTGATCGGCGGTCATCCCTGCCCGCTCCAGCACGAACAGCAGCACCTCCACGGCGATCGGGGCCTCCAGCCGGAGCCACCGGTACACCGTGCTCCGATAAAATGGTGCCCCGTAGAGGTCTCGCCCCACCTGATCGGCGAGGTCCGCGGCGGTCATCCCGGCGGCGCGCATGGCAGCCTCCAGCAGCGACGCGGCTTCGCGTCGAAGCCGGTCGGCGTCGCCGCTAAGATCGGCCCGGCGTGGCATCCCTGCAACCGTACGGAGGTGTGTTGCTCTCCGCCACCCCGAGGCGCCCAGCGCCACAGTTGTGGCTATCAGTGCCTATACTGAGGCGTGTGATGCCAGCGATCCCTTGCCGCGCTCGCCCGGCACTTAACATGGCGCCGTGCCAGGGACCCCGAGCGCGATCCCGGTCGGGACGCAGTTCAGCCCCGACTTGATCGATTTCCACGCCTTTTTGCAGGCGCTGGTCGAACACAGCGGCGACCGCGAGGCGCTGGTCGAGGCTGTCTGGCGGCCGGCGGTCCGGACCAGCCCACCGGCGAAGGCGCCCACCCACCGAAGGCGACGGCTCCCGCTGGAGGCGGCGACCCAGTACGGTCTACTCGAACCAGGAACGTGGGAGGCCACCGATCTGGCCCACGAGCTGCTCGTGCTGCCGGGCGAGGAGCTCTTCGAAGCGTTCGCCCGCCATGTCCTTATTCGGCTCGGCGGCCTGCGGGTGGTCGAGGCCGTCCAGCAGATGAAGATGGACGCCCTGCAGGTCACCGGCGACACCCTCGCCGAATACCTCACCGACCAGGGGTTCGCCGTGAACGTCCACAACACCGCGATCAACTCGATGCGGATGTGGCTCGCCCAGGCCGGCATCTTCTCGGCCAAGGGCTGGGACGTCGACGCCACCCGCAAGGCACAGCTGGTCGGCCTCGACGACGAGGCCATCGCCGCCATCGTGGGGATGACCGACGAACTGCGTGCGTTCGTGATCGCCCTCTGCCGGATCAACCCGGAGGGCGACTACCCGGCGGCGGAGATCCGCAACCTGGCCGAGGCCATAGTCGGGCACCGCTTCGCCCGGGCATCGCTGCCGAACGTGGTCCTCGAACCGCTCCGGCGCGCCGGCCTGATCGAGTACGAGACCAAGGGCACGGGTGGTGGCAAGACCTCGATCCTCCGGACCACGCCGGCCTTCGAGGCCACCGTCCTGGAGCCGTTCATCGAACACGCCGTGCAGAGCCTCGATGCCGCACTCACTGCCTACTACCGCAAACCCCCGGCCCAGATCTACACCGAGCTCGGCTCCGGCGACACCTTCATCAAGGGACAGGCGCTGGAGGCTTACGCCATCCGCATTATGCGACTGCTCGGCCTGCGGTTCGTCGGGTGGCGCAAACGGGCTCAGGACACCACCGGCCGCGCCGAGATCGACGTGGTGATGGCC
>JACCWY010000304.1 GCA_013697395.1 Chloroflexota bacterium
CTGCGGGCTCGGTGTCCTCGGACGCATCAGCGGTGGCGTCTGCATCCGCCGGGGCATCGGCATCGACCGCAATCGGCTCGTTCGCCGGCTCCGTCTCCGCGGGGGCCTCGGTCTCCTCCGGGGCCGCCGGCTCCTCGGTGGCGACGGGCTCATCGGCAGCAGCTGGCTCGTCGGCGGTGACGGGCTCCTCCGCGGTGACGGGCTCCTTCGCGGTGACGGGCTCCTCCGCGGTGACGAGCTCCTCGGCAGGCGCCGGCTCATCCTGCGCGGTTCGGAACTGCTCGAGCAGGCCGGACGACGCGAACGCGGCGGCCATCGTGCTGTCGATCCCGCCCTCGGGCTCGGCAGTCGCATCCTCGGGTCGGTAGTCGAACCGATCGCGCCGCTGCGGCCGGTCCCGGCGCGGACGCTCCTCGCGCGGCGCGGGGGCGGGCCGGTCCTCGGCCTGCTTGAGGCTCAGGCCGAGGCGATGCCGCTCCGAGTCGAGGCTGATGATCCTGAGCTTGACCTCCTGGCCCTCCTGGACGACATCGCCGGGGTGGGCGACACGCTGGTGGGACAGCTCGCTGATGTGGATCAGCCCTTCGAGACCCTCCTCGACGCGCACGAACGCGCCGAAGTTGACGAGCTTGGTGACAGTGCCGTCGATGACGTCGCCGATCTTGTACTTCGCGACGGACTCCTGCCACGGGTCGGGCTGGAGGCGGCGGATCGAGAGGCTGATCCGGCCGCGCTCGTGATTGATGTCGATGACCTCGGCCTCGACCTCCTCGCCGATCTGGTGGGCCGTCTCGGGGTTGTTGACCTTGTTCCAGGAGAGCTCGCTCTTGTGCACGAGGCCGTCGATCCCACCGAGGTCCACGAAGACGCCGAACGGGGCGATGCTGCGGACGACGCCGGTGACGCGCTGGCCGGTCTCGAGGCTGCTGAACAGCTCGTCGCGCTTCTCCCGTCGCTCTTCGTACAGGGCGACCTTCTCCGATAGGATGAGACGGTTCGCCTTGCGGTTGACCTCGAGGATCTTGAGGCGAAGCGTGCGGCCGACGAACGGCTGGAGCTTCTCGGCGATCTCCTGGGCCGCGTCGCGTGGCTGCTCGTCGCGCGGGCGACGCGGGAAGTCCACGATCTGGCTGATCGGCACGAAGCCACGCACCCCCAGGTCGACGATGAGCCCACCCTTGTTGTGATCGATGACCCGCGCCTCGACGATCTCGCCGGCGTCGAAGCGTTCCTGCATCGCGCGCCACTTGCGCTCGAGGCCGGCGCGGCGCAGTGACAGGACGGCGTGGCCTTCGGGTGACTCGGGCTGGAGGACGTAGACCAACACCTCGTCGTCGACGCTCAGCTCCGGACGGCCCTCGTCGCCGTCGCGCGGGCCGCGGCGGTTCATGAGCTCGCGGTTGCTGACGACGCCCTCGCTCTTGCCGCCGAAGTCAACCAGGATCTCGTCCGGATCGATCCGCACGACCTTGCCCTCGACCACGTCACCGTGCTTGAGGCTCTTCACCTCGTTATCCGGGTGATCGAGCAGCTCGGCCATCGTCATCGACTCGTTGGTCGGCTCCCGGACAGCGACCACCTCAGGCTCGTCGACAGCGGCTTCGGGAGCGGCGGAGGCGAGCGGGGCGGTGGCGGTGGCGGGCGATGCGGAGCCGGCGTCGCTCGGCTCGTCGACAGCGGCCATCGGAACGGGGCCGGCCTCCACCTCCATGATCTCGGGCTCGGGAGCGGGAAGATCGGCGACGAGCGTGTCGGGCTCAGCCTCGGGCGCGGTCGTCTCCGGCGGGGCAGGCTCGGACTGGGCCGCCGGTGCCTCCTCGACCGCGACCTCGGTCGGGTCGGCCTGGGTGGCTTCCGTCGCCGGCTCGTGCTCTTCAGCCGTCTCGGGTGAGGCGGCTGCGACCGGGTCGCCCGCGGCCGCCACGGGGGCTTCCTCGTCGGGTTCCCCGGGCGTCCGCGGCGCTTCCTGGTTCGTCTCTTCGCTCAAATGTCAATACGCTCCTGTCGATCAAAGTCCGTGACAACAGATGACGCCCTCTACACGGAGGGCGTCCATTACCGGTCCCAGCTCAGGTGCTGCCTGTTGTCTCGTACGAAACGACTCGGTGCTCCTTTACGCCTGCCGACGAATCGACGCGCTCACGCGCGACTATGGGGTTGTCTGCCACACGGCCCGAGTAGCATACCATACGGTCCAAATGGGACCCCCCCTCGGTGCCTGAGCTCCCCGACCTGACGGTCGTCGCCGAGGAGCTGATCCGCCGGACTGCCGGCCGCACCGTCCGCGAGGCGACCGCCCCGACACCGATCCTGCTTCGGTCCACGCCGGAAGAGCTCGCCGCCCTGGCCGGATCCACGGTCGGCGAGACACGCCGACGCGGCAAGTTCCTTCTCATCCCGCTGGTGCGGTCGGACGGCGAGCAGCGAATCCTGGCGGCGAACGCCATGCTCGCGGGGCGCTTCTGGCTCGTCCCCCACGCGACGCGCGTCCGCGCACGAACCGGCCTCCGCCTTCGGCTGGATGGTGACAAGGATCTGCGCTACGTCGATCGCGAGATGCTCGGCAAGCTGTACCTCCTCGGGCCGGACCGGCTGGACGAGATCCCGGGCTGGAGCGAGATGGGGCCGGATGCCGACGACCCCGAGCTGACGCCCGAGCGCTTCCACGAGCGCATCCGCCGCCACCCCGGTGAGCTGAAGCCGCTCCTGCGCAACAGCCGGTTCGTCGCCGGTATCGGCAACGCCTACAGCGACGAGATCCTGTGGGCCGCCCGCCTGGCGCCGTTTCGCCGGCGGTCTACGATCGGCGCCGAGGACATCGATCGGCTGTACCACGCGATGCGGTCGGTCCTCGCCGATGCCGTCGAGCGCCTCCGCGTCCTCATCCCGCCCAACATCGAGACGCAGCACCGCGAGTTTCTGAAGGTGCACCTGCGCGGCGGTGAGCCGTGCCCGCGCTGCGGCCGAGAGCTGCGCCAGATCGGTGGCCGAGAGGCGACGACCTTCTGCCGCACGTGCCAGCCCCCGCTCTGACCCGCATCTCAGGCGATCACCAGCACCTGGCCGATGACGATCTCGTCCGGGTCCTCGATGCCGTTCGCCGCCTGGAGCGCCTCGACCGTCGTCCCGAACCGCTGCGCGATGGCGGCCAGCGTGTCGCCCGCCTGGAC
>JACCWY010000306.1 GCA_013697395.1 Chloroflexota bacterium
GGGCAGAGACGGGCCCGGGCGCGTCGCTGGCCTCTGTAACCCTCCGTTGGCTCGTCTCGACGGCGCGCAGCTCGAGGTTGAGCTGTTCCTGCCGGCTGCTCAGGTCGGCGAGCTCCTGGCGCAATGCGGCCACGCGATCGCCGTCAACCCGCCCCGGCGGCAGCTCGAAGGCCGGCTGCCGGCCGCTCATGGCCTTCATCATCAGCAGCATCGACAGCGGACAGGCGGCCAGCAGGAGGAGCGGGATGGCGGCCACGATCACGCCCGGCGCGAGGAGGTAAATGGCGATCCCCGACGCGGCCAGCCCGGCCAGGACACGCCAGTCGAAGCAGGCTCGCAGGATGTTCACAGGGTTCCTCCTTGCGTTCCGCGGCGCCCCTTCCGATTGCCCGCGGGGGCTCTCGCGGGGCCGCTGCTTGGCCGGGCTGACGGTCACTCAGCGGATCCACCTGACGCGAGTCTCACGCGACTCTTGGGTGGGTGCGCAGCCAGCATACTACTCGGCTGTAGTACAGGCCAGCGTGATCTCTGCTACGGTCGCGTAGTATTGCCATCGGACTCACCCTGGGGACCACGCAACATGACGAACGATTGAACGTGCCGCCGACCCCCGCAGCCGAGCCGTTCGAGCCGTCTCAGGTTAGCCGGTCGCTGCTGGAGTACGTCACGCTCCCGTTCTGCCGCGACTGCAGCCACTTCGAGGCACTGCTCGGCAAGTTGCGCCATGAGTTTCCTTCCCTCGAGGCGCGGGCCGTGCCGGCCGACTCGCCGCGCGGTCGCCAGCTGTCCCTCGAGCAGGGGATCATGCGCTTCCCGGTGATCGTGCTCGGCGGAGCCGTCATCGCGATCGAGACGATCCCCGAAGATGACTTACGCCGGCACCTCGAACGGGCGCTGGCGACCTAGACGATGGAGAGCGTGCTCCTTGGCTCGTCGGTGCTCGGCGGGTTCATCGGCGGCATCGTCGCCCTGTTGGCCCCGTGCTGCGTGACGGTGCTGCTGCCCTCGTACTTCGCCGCCACCTTCAAGAGTGTCAGCAGCCTGCTGCACATGACCTTCCTGTTCGCTGCTGGCATCGCGGTCGTCATCCTGCCCATCGCCCTCGGGCTGGCGGCGCTGGGAGCCCTCTTCAGCGAGTACCACACTGTCCTGTTCCTGGTCGGCGGGGCCTTCCTGCTGGCGCTGGGAGTCATGACTCTGCGGGGGCGCGGCTTCGAGCTGCCGTTTGCCAAGGCGCCGGCTTTCGACTCACGACCGGGTGCCTCGATCTTCGCGCTCGGCGTGTTCTCCGGGGCCGCGAGCTCGTGCTGCGCGCCGGTGCTGATCGGCGTGCTGACCCTCACGGCGCTGACGACGTCGTTCCCCGGGGCGCTAGCTGTCTCGTTGGCCTATGTCTTCGGCATGGTCTTCCCCCTCTTCCTGCTGGCGTTGGTGGGAGACCGGTTCGGGTGGTCACGCAGTCGGCTGGTGCGCGGGACGATGGTGACCATGAGCGTCTTGGGCAGGCGCGTCAGCGTGCACAGTACGAACCTGATCGGCGGCGTGCTGTTCCTCGGCATGGGGATCTTCGTCCTCGTGCTGGCCATCACTGGCAACGAGTTCCTGAGCGTGCCGGGCCTCACTGCGGTCGGCGTCACGCTCCGCCAGCTCGGCGATCGCCTGCTGGCGTCGACCGCCTGGCTGCCTGGCATCGTCGCCCTCGTTGTGCTGGTGGCCATCGCGGGCTTCTTCTGGTGGCAGGCCAGACGCGCACGGCGGACGGACGAGGAGATGGACCGATGAGCCAGCGCCAACATCGAACCCCGCGACGACAGCCACCACGCCAGCGGTCGATCCTCGCCCGTCGTGTCGGTCCGGTGCCAGCGTGGGGGATTGGCCTGGCGACGATGCTGCTGGTGGCGGTGGTTGGCGTGGCCATCGCGAACACGCTGTCGGGCGCCGCTGACCGGCCGCTGGACTACGACGTGGGAAGCCCCGGGGTCGGCGAGAGCGCACCGGACTTCGAACTGCCGAGCGCCACCGGTGAGAGCTACCGCCTCGCCGAGCGGCGCGGTCAGAACGTGCTGCTCTACTTCCACGAAGGGCTGGGCTGCGCACCCTGCTGGCAGCAGGTAATCGACGTTCAGCGCGATCTTGAGCGGTTCGAGGGCATCGGCGTTGGCGAGGTGGTCGCGATCTCGCTCGATCCGCTCGCGGCCCAGGCACAGCACGCGCAGGTGAATGGCGTGACGCTGCCGATCCTTGCCGACGAGGATCGATCTGTGTCGCAGGCCTACGACGCGCTGTCCTACGGCATGATGGGCGGGGCCACGCCGGGTCATACGTTCATCCTGGTGGGGGCAGATGGCGTCATCCGCTGGCGAGCCGATTACGGGGGTCCGCCGAAGTTCACGATGTACGTCCCCGACGAGACCCTGCTCGATGAGCTGCGGGCGGTCCTGGACGGCTGACGAAGTCGTCGCTGAAAGCCCTCCCCCGCGCGATGCCAGTCTCCCGCCGGGCGGGATGACCCACCATTTCTCGCAGAATGGATGATTCATCCGTGACGATCCGCGACCGCTTGATCGGGTCCGGAGCCGTTTGGCGGCCAATCGGCCGAAACGCGGATGACAACCTGCGCGGGCCGTGGCTGCGAGGCATCGCATCGGTCATGGCTCTGGCGGCCGGGGTCATGCACCTCGCCCAGATCGGCCCTCATCTCGAGGAGGGCTGGACCTTCGCCGCGTTCTTCTTGGTCGTCGGGGTCGTGCAGGTCGTCGCCGCCGCACTTCTGCTGCGAGCTTGGCCCGCGGCCTGGTTCTGGTTCGGCCTCGCTGGCAGCGCGGCGGTCATCGGCATCTGGGTGCTCTCCCGGACGCTTGGCCTGCCCTTCGGCCCCGAGCCGGGCGAAGCGGAGGCCCTCGGGGCGGCCGACGCCGCCGCCTCGCTGACCGAGGCCATAACGGTTGTTGTCCTGGCGCTGTGGCTGAAAGACCGGTCCGCCGCGCGTGGGCGCGTGCGAGATGTGGTCGCTGTCCTGGTCGTCGCCAGCCTGGGCGTGGCGTGGGCCGCCGGACGCACAACCGGCCTCTTCGATCCCGACCCACGGGCGACCATCGGGCTGCCCCAGCTCGCGGACCGCGCCGCGCTGGCGCTGGTGGCTGGGGTGGCCGCGATGCTCGGCCTGCTGGCGGCCTTCTCCGCTTCGCGGCCCGGCTGGTGGCCGCCGCTGATGCGCGGCCTGCTGGCGGTAGTGTTCGTGGCGAGTGG
>JACCWY010000388.1 GCA_013697395.1 Chloroflexota bacterium
CTTCCAGAGGCGGTCGGTCTGGGCCCAGAACCGGAGATACTCCGGGATGGCCTGCACATGCTCGATCGCCCCGGCCTTCTCCAGGCCCCTCGTGTACATGAACCAGTGGTGCAGGAAGAGGGGAATCGGCCGGCCGCGGCGGGAACCGGTCCAGGCGCGGAAAAGCCGCCGTTCGGTCCCGGATGCCGACTCCCGCAAGCGCCGCAGCACTTCGGCCGGGACCGGCAGGCCGAACGTCCGACCCAGATACTCCAGCGGCTCCGCGACGTGAAGGCTCACCTCCCGCTCCCGGCATACCCGGACCAGCCGCTCCCAGTCCACTCCGGCGGGTGCCGATCCCGACACCGTCACCGCGTCCGCGACCCAGCGCAACGGGGCGGACTTCACCCATATCATGCCGTGGACACAGGCCTGCAGGAGGTGATCGGTCGCGCAGAGGGAGCGTGTCTCCATTCCCCGGATCGTGAGCGGCACGGAAGAACCCCAGAATGCCTGGTCTGCCCCCGGGGCGCAGCTCGCCATCAGCAGATGGCAGTGCACGTCGACGCTGTTCCCATCGTCATCGACGAACCCGATCGCGTGTTGAAAACGAGTGTCGAAACGATCCGGATCCCAGTACAAGGCCGTCCAACCCGCTGTTCCCAGGAGCCGCGCGGCTTCGGCGAACCGTTCCTCCGGCACCAGCACGTCGAAGTCCCCCATGCTCCGCGCACCTTCATCCCCATAGTAGAGAGGGACCAGCGCAGCCCCCTTAAAGACCAGCGTATCGATGCCGGAGTCGTGGAGCTTCAGCAGCGTGCGCCGCAGCACCTCGAAGAGCTTCTGGTTACGCGCCCAGGTGAGGAGATATCGTGGCCGGAGCGCGGCGATACTGGAATCATGAGCCGCCCGATCCCGCAGGTTGTGGTGGACGAGCGGCAGGATCTGGGCGGACCGGGGATCGAGGGGGTGCCGTTCGGCGTCCGCTTTCCATTCCCGCCACGCACGGACGGCGTCGTCTCCATCGAACAGCCCGGCCTTGAGGAGAAGCTCCTGACGGGCGTCCGGCCATACCGCGGGATCGCTCCCCTCCTCCGCCGCCTCCAGGCCCCAACGGCCCCGCAGGTTGTCCACGTCAGCCCCTCACCCTTTCCGCGCAACGCGGAGGGGAAGAATCTTCCCCCGGGCGCTGGCAACGGGCGCTTCGCGGCGAATCCTGAGGGCCCCGGAATTCTGCCACACGCGGGACATGAAACGGCTCTGCCGGTTGTCCCCGGCCAGCTCCGATCCCAGCCGATCGAGCAACCCCTGCTCGTCGATCCCATCCACTCCTGGATCCACGAGCAGGGTGAGAAAGGTCTGCCCCCCCCCGGCGTCTTCTTCCTCAAGGATCTGGTAATCCCCCGGTCCGCCACCGAACGCGTCCGGGAGCGTCGTCTCCAGGAACTCGAAAAGGTCCCCATAGGAATACGCCAGGCCCTCGCTCGTCAGCTTCTCGTAGCTTCCGACCTGGTGCGCGTGCAGCGTGAGCCCGGCCTCCTCGAGCGCACACCCGCACCGCCGCTCGGACAGAATGGCGAAATCCCCGTTCGACACATTGAGCTGGAGGCGGGTCGCACTGGGGTAGAGCGTCGTGAAGAGAAGCGGGTGAATCGGCTCTCCTCCTGCCTCGACGATGGGCTCGGGGTGCTCGATCACGGCCAGCGAATGCCGCTGAATGTGCATCTCGTCCACGTGCGCGGGCCGACCGCATCCGAGCCCGACGTAAACGGGCCCTGGCTCGTAGCCCCAAAGCACCGTGACATGGGCACCGGCCTGTTCGATCACACGTCGCTTCGCTACGGTCAGCGGCTCTCCTGACGCAAGGAATGTGCAGCCCTTCAGCGATCCCCCGCTCTCGTTCGCGACTCGGGCGATCCGTGCGGCGTTGCTTGCGACCGTCCGGATGCAGGTCGGGATTCCCTCGCGCCTGCACTCCTCCACCCAGGAGACGATCCGTTCAAGATGCTCGGTGGGGACAAGTATGGGCCTCGCGAAACCCGGACCGAACCACGTCCCGAAGATGGCCAGCTCGTGGGCCGTAAGCCGGAAGTACGCGCCCTCCAGTCGATTGTCGACCGGAACCGGGCGAGCGAACCACCGTACGAGTGGAATCCCCATTCGCGCCGCCATCATCATGAACACGATGCCTGCCGCCACACCCGTGAGCATAGGCTCGTACGCGGCGTGGCGGTGATCGAGCAACCCGTGCGCATCGAGGAACACTCCCACCGCCGGAGTTTCCTCGATCTGCCAGGCGAGCGAGCTCACCGACCGCACCGGCCGGTTGCTGCCCCCGCTGCTCTGGGAAACGAACGCCGGAGAAGCTTCGCGGCGGCGGAAGTCGCGTACGGGCCCGAGCTCCTCCGGGACGACCCGAAAGGAGAGCCCGCCCCGGACGACATCCTCCTTCCCCTTGAACTCCGAGGGTGTCAGGTAGACGCCCTCCCGCGCCAGCTCGGTGAGGGTCGCCTCAAGTCCCTCGCTCCGGAGCGACGCCTCGAGATCGGCGAGCGTGCAACCGGCGTGCGCCAGCAGCTTCGCGTAAGGGCCTCCAGGCTCTCCGTAGATCCGGGTGCGCGCAAGGACCAGGAAACGGTCTTCGCGGTTCGCGAGCTCCCGCTTGAGCCGCCGGCGCGCTTCCTCCAGTGTGACGCGGTGCTCGAAGAAGCGCCGAAGGGATGCGGGAGAGTGAACGGAAGGAGGAGCATCTGGCGAACATGGGGATCGCCCAGATTGAACCTGAGAAAACGCGCACGTGAATGGAATCGTGACATCGGTCGAGAGATCAGGCTGGTCGAGCCCCTGAATTCAAACCCGGATTCTCTGCTCCAAATGGAAGATCTTCAGCTCAACGATCATCCATTGAAACTCCTCGATCGGTGAGCTTTCGTCCACCGGCAGCTCGAGGTGGACGACCCCGGGACGCCACGAACCATTTTCAGAAGGGACGCCGATGCGTGCGACCACAAATATGGCTTTGAGGGTGCTCATGATGGGGTCCCTGGTCACCGCCTGCGGTAGCTACGTGCGAGTCCCGTTTGACATCAGTGCCCCCACAGCTCTTCCTCCTGATCTCCCGGGTGAAGTTGGGGCGGATGGCCGCACGAGCCTCCACCTGGATGATCTCGAGCTTAGAATCGAGGCGCGAAATCAGAGGGCGACGGGCGCCGCCGTCGCTATCGTCCCGGTCATGTGGATTCTGCCGGTTCCGATGATCTTTCCAGCCGGCGAAACGACCTCGCTGAGCTCACACTACCCTGTCCTCCTGTTCCTGGAGCTCGATCCCGCGGAGCCGGGCTTCTTCTTCGAGCCGATGGCTGTCCGGCTCACGCCGGTCGCCGGAGACCCCGTTCCCCCGAAAGCGTTCGTTGGCCCCGGTCAAACGAGCGGGGAGCGCTGCCTTGATGCCAAGAGCCAGAAGGACGACCTCACAAAGTCCGTCGAGGGGAAAAGCTTCCCTATCGAGCCCAGCCAGGAGCCTACGTGCTTCGCCATTGTATTTGGTAGTGTTTTCCCTCCGTCGGTCGATTTCCAGCTCTACCTCGGGAAGCTGTCGAGACACGGTGTACCGGTGGACTTGCCGGCCTTGCAGTTCTCGAAGCGCAGGGCGCGCTCGATGGGCGAGCCGCGCACGTGGAGGCCTGCGTCGTTGACTCCATAAGTGGTCGCCTGCTGGGGTCTCTCGAAGGTCGATTGCCTACTTGCGCCTTCGACCTGAGAATAGAGCACCGTGCTTCCCCGGCTCTGCCCTGGGAATTCCCTGACGTATCGACCTCGGAAGATGGTTGGGCCCCCTGGATTCGAACCAGGATTCTCGGCGCCAAAGGCCGATGTTCTGCCGTTGAACTAGGGCCCAGCTCCATCAAATAAGTTTAGGCCGGGGGCAGAGGGGCGGCTACCTCTTGCACGCCATAACCGAGGAAGGAGAACGGCCAGTGACGGGCGCCAGGCAGGCCGGCAAGACGCTCGCGCACGCGCTCGATGTCGCGGTCGCGATCCTCGCTGGTGCCGTAGAGCGCGAACACGGCGCTTCCGCTCCCCGTCATCCGTGTGACCGCCGCGGGGCCGGCGGCAAGAGCCTCCAGCGCGCGCCCCACCTCGGCGTGGCGCTCGAGGACGATCGGCTCGAAGGCGTTTCCGCGCGCCTTCCAGTCCGCCGTTGGCCGCGACACCGACTCCGCTCGCTTCGCGTCCCAGGCGCGATACGCCCACGCCGTCGACACCGGGACGCCCGGATAGACGAGGATGCCCCACCGCTCGGCGGGCGGCTCCACCGACGAGAGATGTTCCCCCGCGCCGGCGGCGAGCTGGGTCCCCCCGGTGAGGAAGAAGGGCACGTCGGCGCCAAGCTCCCGCGCGAGATCCGCGAGGGTGTGCACCGGGTCGGGCACCGCGAAGCGGCGACCGAGAGCCACGAGCACCGCCGCCGCGTCGCTCGAACCACCGCCCAGACCGGCGCCGGCGGGGATCGTCTTCGTGATCGTGAGGGCCAACCGGAGATCATGGCCCGTCCGCTCGGC
>JACCWY010000406.1 GCA_013697395.1 Chloroflexota bacterium
GGCGGACAGCGCGACTCTTGCCTGGTCCACGACGAACGGCTCACAGTCGCGGATGACCTGCGATGTCATGCAGGATTGCAGTAACCCGCGGTACACCCTGTGCCGATCCGGCTCCATGAACCTCAGCAACCCGCCCGTAAAGAGGCGATTGATCGGCAGAGGTGCAGGACTCAGTTGCTCCCGGTGGAGGCGTAGAAACTCTCGAGCCCGGCTCAGCCCGACCACGCACACGACGGGTCGATAGTATTGGCTGGTCTTGAAAATGGGTCCGTGCCGGCGGGCCTGCTTCTCGTAGAAGTGGTAGTCGGTCAAAGCCTCGAGCGAGGAGCGCAGCCCGAGCGAGCCAGGCGGCAATCCCCGCCGGCGCCCATAGGATGGCCGGGCGCGCCCCACCGCACAGGCAAATCCGGCGCCCGCGAGAATCGCCAGCGGTGCGAGCAAGTCAGGAGCGAAGAGGATGATCGAGGCGACGAGGGATGCGCTGGTCGCGACGGCCAGCAGGGTGGAACCCTTGATCGCACGGTGGATTCTCAAGGCGAAATTCCTGGCCCGCTCATCGGTTGTCGGCTAATAAGTTCAGTCCAATCCGGGAACAGCTTATCGTGGTGTCTCCAGGCGTCAAGAACGGGGTTGTGATGCGCGATCGTGACGATTGCACTGTGGCGATCCTCTGCGGCGGTACCGCCCTCAGGATGGGAAGTCTTGGCGGCCACTGGGCCAAGACACTCCTGGCGGCTCACGACACGCCGCTGCTCTGGAGACTGCTGGATCAGCTCCAATCCGCCGGGTTCGATCGGATCGTCGCCTCGACCACCCCTCGCTTCGAGAGGCAGATAGCCGAAGCCGTTCAATACTTTCAGCGCGATCGACCGACACAGGCCGGTTCGCCGATTCACGTCGTGGCCAACGAGGCGTATCGGCGCGGCGTGCTGGTTGGCCTGGCCGAACTCCTGGATCGATTGTCGACGCCCCGGTGTCTGACGTGCCTTGGCGACATCTTCTTCCTGGCGAATCCGTTCGTTCCGTTTCCTGCCGAGATCCGGCGCGAATACGATTGTCTGGGCGTCGCTTCCTTCGCGCTGAAGGAGGAAATGCAACAAGGCGGCCTGGTTTACCACGCGGATGGCAAGGTCACCGGCATAGTCGAGCGACACGGGCCCGCGACCACGGGACAGCCGGTGCGCTGGTCCGGAATCGCTCTGATCGATCGGGCGCGAGCCGCGAGCGATCTCGAGGCGTTCCTGGCGGATGCGCCCGCCGATTCGCCGGCAGGCGACTTCTTCGAGTTCCAGCGGGCGCGCGCTCGCGACATCCGATGCGTCTGGGGGCCGGATTTCGTCAACGTCAACTCCTCGGATCACCTGTTGCTGGCTTCCTTGTTGGCGAGGCTCGAGAAGCCGTTTGCCTCGGATCCGCTGCGTACCTCGTTGGCGCAGTGCACCGCATCGCTGCGGTTGCATCTTGCCAACCAGCCGCGCGGCGCTTCTCAAGCCGGATAGACCGCCACCTCGGTCGCCTTCACCGCGGCGAACACCGCTTTTCCCGGCTCCAGCCCCATCCGGCCGACGGCGGCCGGCGTGATGTCGGCGGCCAGCGCGAGCTCGCCTTCGAGCTCGACCCGCACGCGGTGACCGAGCACGTCGAGGCCCACAACGACCTCCCGCCAGACGTTGCGCGGGCTTCCCTCCGGCAGGGTTGGGTAGAGGGCGACCGCCTCCGGACGGAACGCCACGTAGACGGCGCCCTCGATCCGCTCGACCGGCACGACGGTGACCCGGCCACCCGGCGTGTCGACGTCGACGTGGTCTTCGACCGTTCGTCCCCGGAACAGGTTCAGCCCGACCAGCCGGGCGACCCATTCGCTGCGCGGGTGCCGCGACACCTCCTCGGGCGTTCCCTCCTGGACCACGGCTCCCGCTTCCACGACGATCAGTCGCGAGGCGAGCACCATCGCGTCGACCGGGTCGTGCGTGACGATCAACGTAGCGCCATCGAACTCCGACAGGTGGCGGCGGAGCTCGGACCGAACGCGGGGTCGCGTGGCCACATCCAGGGCGGACAGGGGCTCGTCC
>JACCWY010000410.1 GCA_013697395.1 Chloroflexota bacterium
GCGTGGGGCGTCTCGCTGAACGCGCAGCTCGCCGAGCGCGACGAGGCGCTGCGTGCGGTGGCCGCGGCGGACGCCGCGTACGTCGCCCAGGGCGAGATCGGGAGCGGATGGGTCATCCAGAGCGGCGACGAGGCGATGTTCATGGCCGATGGCCTGGCCGAGCTGGCGGCGGGCCAGCTGTACGAGTTCTGGCTCATCGACGCCGATGGCAACGCCGTGGCTGCCGGGACGCTGGCTGATACGGACGGCGTCACGGTCGTGCCCCTGGAGCGACCGCTCGACGACGCCGTGACCTTCGCCGTCACGGTCGAGACGGAGCGGGTCGAGCAGTCGCAGAACGCTCCGGTCATGGTCGCGGCCATCGGCGCCTGAGGCCGCAGTCCCTGCACGGGCGGCCCGCCGGGGCCGCACGCCATGCGTAGACTCGTCGGACCGATGTTCTACACACACGGCTGGGTCCACGTCATTGCCGGCTGCATGTTCTGCGGCAAGACCGACGAGATGCTGCGGCTGCTCCGCCGCTTCAGCATTGCCGGGCGCCGGGTGGTGCTCATCAAGCCGCGTCTCGACACGCGGACCGATCGGGTCACGGTCGTGTCCCGCTCGGGCGCGCAGCACCGGGCCGTCAGCGTCGACGATTCGAACGAGATCGACGCGGTCGTCGCCGATGCTGACATCGTGGCCATCGAGGAGGGCCAGTTCTTCGACGAGCGGCTTCCCGAGGCCGTCGAGCGCCTCGCCCGGCTGGGGAAGCAGGTGATCGTGACCGGGCTGGACAGGGACTTCCGCGGCGTTCCGTTCGGCACGATGCCGCGGCTGCTGGCGCTCGCCGACCAGGTCACCAAGCTGACGGCCATCTGCATGGTGTGCGGCGAGCCGGCGACGCGGACGCAGCGGCTCATCGACGGCGTCCCTGCCGGCGCGGACTCGCCGCTGATCGTCATCGGCGGCATCGGCGACGAGACATACGAGGCGCGCTGCCGTCTCCACCACGAGGTCCCGGGCACCGAGGCGTAGGCGCAGTGGTCTATCCTCGATCGACCGCCGCGTTGCGACCGACATTTGCTCGCCCCGATCGGCTCCGTCCTGCCGTTGTTCGACGTCTACCCCATAGTCGTCCTGCTGGTCGTGCTGGTGGCCGGCATCCTCCTCCCCATCTGGGCCGTGTGGCTTGCCTCCCGGGCCCGCGAGATCTGGCCCTCGGCCGACCTCGCGGCCGAAACACTCGCCGGCGAACCGTCACCGGGGCGCGACGACCGAGCCTGACGCGCCGCTAGCTGTAGTGGCGGGTTTGCCGTCAGCGGCGCGGGTTGGGCCCCAGGGGGATGGGAACGGCGCCGGCGGGAGCTGACGTGTCGATCGCCAGCGGCCGCTCAGCCGATGAGACCGGCAGGCGGCGTCGACGAGTGTGGAGGTAGATCCTCATCAGGCTCAGAATCTCGTCATCCGTGAGCAGCTCATCGGCCCTCAGAGCCATCTCGACCCGTCTCGCCGGGAAGGCCTCCACTGGGATCCGGTCGAAGTAATCCGCGGTGTCCGACTCGCCCTGCACCTGCCGGAGCGCCTTGGCGAGCTTCGTTGCCGTTGCGAGCGATGGACTTCGATCATCGCGCATCAGGCGTGAGATCGTCGAGTGGTGGACGCCTGAGAGCGCGGCCAGTTGGCGCTGAGTCATGCGTCGCTCGCGCAGCTGACGGCGGAGCCAGAGGTTGAACACGACTGCGCCTGCCCATCCCCCGCCGGCGCGTCCGAATTCCACGGCCACCGCCACGCTGGTGGGGACCCGTTGCGTCGCGGCAAGGCCGACGACAAGCCCAGCGGATACGGGCTCGAGCTCGTCGATCAGCACGACTCCTGGCATCTGGGACCGGACGCCGGCAACGACCGCCTTGGCCTCGGCCGCAGGGGCCGGAGCACCAACGGCCGACATGCCGGCGCCATTCCCGGTGACCGGTGAGCTCAGCGTGGCAGGAACGATACTGGGTGCGGCTGCCACGAGCCCCGGCCACGCTGCCGCGATGACCGCCGGTCCGACATTCCACGTTGGCGCCGCGGGATTCACAGTGGCGGGCTTTGGCGCCGTCAGCGGGTTCTCTGCGCCCAGGGCATGTCGAGCAAGGGGTGCCGGGACTGCGGACGGTGCTGTGGCTGGCGCTCCTTCGGAGGACGGATCGGCGACGACAGGCACTTCGCTGAGCGGCAACGCCTCGACGGCGGGTCCATCGGTTGGGTCCGGCGTCGGCGGCCCGGTAGCAGCATCGCTTGGGGGTTGTGCGCCCTCTGTTGGCGACGGCTCGACCGTCACCGGCGGGTCGCTCGACGGCGGGTCGATCGGCGCCGGGTCAGCCGAAGGAAGTTCGGTCGTCCCAGGCATGATGGGATCGGAGATGGGCTCTTCGGCGGCATCGGGCACCGGCGCGGGCGTCGGTGCATCGGCCGGCGCCGGATCGAGTGGTTGGGACGGCGGCAGCGGCTCAGCGGGGGTTGGGGGAGGCTCGACGAGCACGGGTGGGAGCTCAGCCGGTTGATCGGCATTTGCGTACGTGACGCTGGCGGTTCGGGCAGTAAGCCCGAGGGCCAGTATCGATGCGACAGCGACCAGCCGGAGAATGCGGATTGCCACGATCGCCACATCGTATCGCAGCAGCTGTGCTTTCACCAAGCTTGTCGTCGGGCGCTCGCCGATAGGCAGGTAGCTGCCGTCGATGGCCACCGGAGCGGCGCGGCCACTAGCGCAGCGCGAAGGCGAAGGCGTCGATCGGCGGATAGTGCTCGTAGGTCTCCGTCATCGGGATCGCAGGAGCGGCCAGGACCTCGAGCTTGTCCACGGCGGCGGCGGTGATCAGCGCATAGGCGCCGTGCCCGATGAGCCTCGCCGCACCGTTCTTCACGAGGCGATGCGTCATCACCACCTCGGGTCCGCTCAGCTCACGATTCCCGGCGATCTGCTGCACGACGTATCGCCCCGCATGCACCACGAACTTCAGATCGAGCTTGTCGGCGCGGCTGCAGGCGTTGCAGGTGCAGCTCCAGATCTCACCAGCCTGGGCGAGCCTCGAGCGGAACTCGGCGTAGCAACCTCGGATACAGCCGAGCAGCGCTTCGCCGCGTGGCACCGCGGCGCCGGTTGCCACGAACGCAAAGACGGCATCGCCCTCGAGCTTGGCGACCGTGAACGGGGGTGCGATCTGCTCGACGATGCCGTCGAGCAGGCTGGACATCAGCCCGTAGGCCTCCGGCACGGCTCCGTTCGCGAGCGCATCGTCCTTGTGAGCCTCGCCCACCGCCTGGAGGAAGGAGGTATAGCCACCGATGTCTGCGATCAACAGCGGGCCCTCGGCGGCCTCCCGCTGGAATGTCGACGCCACGTTCTACCTGTCCTCCTCGCTCTCGCGGCCGTCCGAGCGGCCAGCCTTGACTGGCGGAGGGGGTGGGATTCGAACCCACGGTGGGTTGCCCCACGGCGGTTTTCAAGACCGCTGCATTCGTCCACTCTGCCACCCCTCCGCGCAGCCCAATTCTCGCATCACGCGACCGCAGCGTCCGGCATTCATGAGGCCACACGTGGGCTGATGGGCAGGTGGAGCGACGCCAAGGCGAATCCCGCCTCCGACCCGGTCGCCGTCAGGCCTGCGGCCCGATGACCTCGCGACCGCCGAAGTAGGGACGCAGCACATCGGGGACGGCCACGCTGCCGTCGGGCTGCTGGTGGGTCTCGAGGAGCGCCGCGACCGTCCGCGGCAGCGCGAGCGCCGAGCCGTTGAGCGTGTGCACCAGCTCCGCCTTGGCGCCGCGTTCGGGGCGGTGGCGGATGGCCATGCGGCGGGCCTGGTAGTCGCGGAAGTTGCTGACGCTGCTCACCTCGAGCCAGCGCTCGGCCCCCGGCGCCCAGACCTCGAGGTCGTACTTGCGGGCCTGGACGAAGCCCATCTCGCGGGTGCTCATCAGGACCACCCGGTAGGCCAGGCCCAGCCGCTGGAGGAGCAGCTCGGCACGCTCGGTCAGCCACTCGAGCTCGGCCTCCGACTCGCCCGGCTTCACGAAGCTCACCATCTCGACCTTGTCGAACTGGTGCACCCGCAGGATGCCGCGCGTGTCGCGGCCCGCGGCGCCCGCCTCGCGTCGGAAGGAGGCTGAGTAGGCCGCGTAACGGATCGGCAGCTGGTCGGCGTCGAGGATCTCGTCGCGGTGCAGGTTGGTGACGGGGACCTCGGCGGTCGGGATCAGGTACAGGTCGTCGCGTGTGACGACGTACATCTGGTCCTCCTTGTCGGGGATCTGCCCGGTCCCGCGCGCCGAATCGGCGTTCACCAGGACCGGCGGCCAGACCTCCGTCATGCCGTTCTCGCCGGTGTGCACGTCGAGGAACCAGCTGATCAGCGCGCGCTGGAGGTTCGAACCGGCCCCGACATACACGGGCCAGCCGGAGCCCGTGATCTTCGCGCCGCGCACGTTGTCGATGATGCCGAGCGACTCGCCGAGCTCCCAGTGCGGCCGGCGTGCTTCCCGTGGCAGCGGCTCGCCCCAGCCGCGGACGATGACGTTGGCCTCCTCGTCGCCGACGGGGACGTCGGGGTCAGCCGGGTTCGGGATGCGCAGCATGGCGTCGTCGAGCTCGGCCTGGACCGTCGCGAGCTTCGCGTCGGTGGCAGCGAGGCGTTCGGCCACCCCGGTCGAGGCGGCCTTGAGCTCGGCGACTTCGGGCCCGTCCGCATCCGCTCCGGCGCGCACTGCCTCGCCGATCCGCCTGCTGGCGTCGTTGCGCTCCGCCTTGAGGGCGTCACCCTCGCCGAGCAGCCGCCGCCGGCGCTCGTCGAGCTCGAGCGCGCGGTCGACGAGCCGGGGATCCTCGCCC
>JACCWY010000447.1 GCA_013697395.1 Chloroflexota bacterium
ATCTGCTCCCGCTCGACGAGGTCGACACCGGTGCCATCGACGGATTCGCGCGCGAGCATTACGGCCTTGCTCCCGAGCCAGCGGGCGGACCCCGACCGCCGGGCGGTTGACTCGTCCGACGCCTCGCCTCGGTTGACCACCCCTGCCCGCTGCGCCATCATCGCCTGGGGCGCCTAGCTCAACGGCAGAGCAAGTGACTCTTAAGCATCCCAGCCGATACGCTGTGGTTGCGAGCGTGGGCTACCGAGCGAAACGTGCTCAGTTATACGCTCGATTCGGTCACGCAAAAGGAGCCGCCGGGGTCGGACTTCCCGGCGGCTCCTAGGGCACGCAAGGTTGAGGGCTTACTGCGTGTCTTTAACCCCCCGCCGGCGCTGCCGGCCCCGGCCCTGGCATGCTGTCGCCTCACGCCTTGGCGTAGGTCTCGGCACTCTCGAACTCGAGGGCGACCACCGGCTCGTCGCCGACGACCCAGGCGTCGTGTCCGGGCTCGACAACATAGGCATCACCGGCGCGCGCATCGGCCTCGGTGCCATCCGTGTGAGCCACGTGGAGTTGGCCGCTGAGGATGGCGCCGACGTGGCGGGCCTGGCACGAGTCGGTGCCGACGGTCGGCTTCACCGCCTCCGACCAGCGCCATCCCGGTTGGAACGTGAAACGCGCCGCGGTGGCGCCCTCCAGCCTCACGACCTCGACTTTCGTGTTCGGCGGTGTGCGCGTCTCGTCCGGGGAGTCGAATGACTTGGCTGCTACTCCTACCATTGCGCTTGCTCCTTTCGCTGCGATTGATTGCGGCTGGACAGCTCTTGACGTGATGGCGCTACCCACCGGGTGGAGCCTCATCCGCCGGGGTCAGGACCGAGCGTCCCAGCGTACACCCCTGCAACAACAAGCCCGCTATGGACGTAGGAAGGTGAGCTCCGCCCGCGGAGCCGGATTGTCGGTGACGGCCTCCCACAGCGGCAGGACTTGCTCGGCAACGTCGCACGCGAAGTTGCGAGCCGCGGAAGGCGTCCAGGTGTCGAACCGTCGATTCACGCGGACACGATGCGCCACGACTTGCTTGTGGCCCACGGCCACCTCTCCCTCGACCTCAGCCTCCCATACTTCCCCGGCCAGGTAGTACACGAGGTCGTGGCGGCGTGCGACGTGCAGCCCGCGGAAGGTGGGGACCAGCGGCCCCTCGTACTCGCGCCAGACGCCTTCCTTCCAGGTGCCAGGCTGCCATTCCTCGGGATGAACCCCGACCTCATGCTCCAAGGGTCCCCAGCGGATCGGTTCAGGTGACGGCTCGACGCCTTCGGGCAGGTCGCCATAGCGCCACTCGCCCTTGCTGCGCTTGATCCAGAACGAGGAGCCGTCGGCGGCGTTGAGCCGACAGACCTTCTCGCCCAGCATCGCCGGCCGGGCGTGGGCGTGCCAGTGATCCGGGATGGTCCGGCGATCGGGGTCGATCATCCACGGCTCATCGAATCGCTCCTCGGCAGCCTCGCGCAGCCGATCGAGCATGGCGTCCCGCGCCGTCGCCGGAGGTTCGGTGCGGTGCTTGAGATCGACCACCATCGGCACGCCGCACGCCGCACAGTCCGCGACCCAGCACGTCGGATCCTCGAAATAGCGGCGCGTGAGCGGCTCGGCTGCGCAAAGGTCGCAGGTGGTAGGAAGCGGAGCCGATCCGGAGGACCGACCCCGCCTCATTGCCCTAGAGGCCCGAGGCCTCATGACAAAAGGCCCCGGTTCTAATGCGGTCGCGGGATCATCGAAGCAGCGCCCGGAGGCTCGTTTCGGTGTCCTCACGAACCTCGTCGGCCGTCTCGGGCTGAAGGGTGAAGAGTTCGGACTCGGACCAGCCTGGGAACTGGCTGGGGGCGGTCGATGCTTCCAGCTCGGCATCGCCGGTCAACGCGTAATCGGCCTGCGCCAGGGTGGTATCAATGCGACTGGCACCCCGTGCGAACTCCTTGGCCTCCGCGTTTGCTCGCTGGGCCTCCTCCGGACCGGCGATCTCGACCAGGATGTCCCTCAACCTCGAGGCGGCCTCCCGGGAGCGGTCGTCGCGCTCGGAGGCCTCGAAGAAGGTGGGAAGGCCCTCCCACAAAGCCCTCAGCGTCGTCTCATCGCCGGTCGCCTTCGCGCGCTGCAAGTGCTGCTCGGCGAGGGCCATCCGCTCACTCTCGGGGGCGCCGTCCAAGAGGCGTTCGAGACGGCCCCACGCCCTCGTAATCCGCATCTCTCCCGCGGTGTCCAAGGCCTTCGGCTGCATCCGCCGGCGCGTGATGTCGGCAACGCTTGCCTTCGTCGTCTTCCAATCCTGGCGGAGAGGCTCAAGGGCGGCGTTGGCATCCGCTCGCGCCAGGTCGCGCAACTTCGATCGGGTCGCATCGGGAACGTCCAGGCGGCGGATCTTCGCCACCGTCTTGTGGTACTTGTTCAAGATCCGGACGGCCGCGGGTGCCAGGGCGGCGGCTCGGCTGCCGTGCTGCTTGACGGCGTCGTGATTCGGTTCGGCTGGCATGGCAAGTTCCTCATAGCGATTGGTCTGGAAGTAGGACCAGGTCTCGTGCTTCGATGGCTCGGTGATCGGGTCGGGCTCCGGCAGGCTTCGCCATTCGCCGACGGTGAGGCCGTTGCGTGGCCTCGGGGTCGCGGCTCGCGCACGTCGCTGGCGTCGGCGAATGGCTTCGTTGGAGCGATAGAAGGTGCTACTGGTCATCGTCGTCGTCTCCACTTGGTTCGGGTTCGGGTGCCGGATCCGCGGTTGGCGGTTCCCCTAGCGTCGGGACGCTACGGCCAATGGCTCGCACCTTCGCATGGGCCCGTGACGAGGCGATCTCATCGAAGTCGTCGCGGTCGATCATGGTCAGGCCCACGGGCTCGGCGCATGACCGACGCGGCCGCGCTGAGGGGCATCGGCCTCGGCCTGCAGGCAGGCCAGGATCAGGCACATCGCCCAGTCGTCGTGCAGGCCCTTGGGGGCCGAGATGCGTTCCTTGCCGCCCGGCAGGCGTGACACTTCGAGGATCGACAACTGTGCGGCGAACTTGGGGGCCGTGTTCGGTAGGCTCAGGGTGCCGGCCAGCAGGCGTTGACGGAGCAGCGAGAGGCCGCGGACCTTGACCGCCTGGTCGAAGTTGATCAACCGAACACCCTTGACGCCGCGGTCCTCGAGGTTGAGCTTGGTCGAGCCGAAGGCGTATTGGTCGGACACGACGCGACTGACGCGATAGGCGCGCACGACCTCCGCGATGGCGTCGGCCACGGGGCGCTGGTCGGGCGGTTGGCCCCGGGTCCCGATCCATTCATCAGCCCAATCGACATGCAGCACATCGGCGCGATCGACGTGGTAGGCGGCCACGACGTAGGAGTCGTTGCCGGTGAGGCCGGACGGGTCCATGGCCACGCCGTAGACGTTGCCGGCTGCGGGGGGCTGGGTGCCGTGATCGCGGACGGCGGCCTCGATCAGCTCGCGGCCGAGCACCTGCCCGATCTCATCGACCCACTCAGCGCCGTACTCGCGTCGGGCCATGACCGGATCGGTGGCGTAGGCGGCCTGCACCTCGGCCAGCACGCTGGGCGTCGGGTTGACCTGCCACGTCGGCTGATGCAGGACCAGGCCACGATCGGCGTCGCCGGAAGCCTCCTTGAAGAGGTCGTAGAACGGGCCGGATCGGCCGCGTGGCGTCGACGTTACGATCAGCTTGGCGTGCGCAAACGTGACCATTGCCGGCCGGATGGCGGACAGGATCTCCCCGGCCGCTTGCGGGCTGAGCAGTGAGCCGTCGGCGTCCACCGCGAGTGCGAACTCATCGAGGATGGCGACGCACACCGAACGGCCACGGATGGTCCTGGCGTTGGTCGGCACCACCACGATGTCAAGGCCGGTGCGCAGCCGGATCTGCTCCTGGGTGGCGGACTCCACGAAACCGGCCAGCGACGGGGTGGCCAGGATGTCGCCGATGGCCTCGCGCGTGAGCTCCGCCTGACGCTGACTGTTGGCCACGATCAGGATGACCGGCCGGCCGCGTCGTCCCGCGGTGTGGGCCGCGTGGTTGACGACGCCCTCGAAGACGGCGAGAGGGCTCGCGAAGTGTGTCGTCTTGCCTCCCTGCCGGCCCCACAGCGCCACGATCAGGCGGGCGTCGGATTCACTGACCGCGTGCAAGGCTTCCTGCTGCCGTGGCCAGAGACTGAGACCGGCCTGCTCGGTGGCCCAGCGCACGATGCGCGAACGCCGAACTTGGAGGGACGCGGGACGGGTGGCACCGCTGGTGTCGATCGTCACGGGCGCCTGTAGCTCGGGCTCGGGCGTCGGGGGTAGCAGAAGGGGTGCGGCGGCCATCTCGGCGGCTTCCTGGGCCTCCTGGGCAGCCCCGACGTGGACGCAGGGGTATGACTCAAAGCAGCGTGAGCACAGGTCGTAGTCCGACCAGGTCATCGGGGCGCCCTCTTCCGCTTCGGCGCGTAGCGGGCCTGCTCCTTCTGGGCAGCCTCGAACGCCTTGGCGCGGCCGTCCAGGTGGGCCAGGCCCAGCGATGCACTGGCAGCCGGGGTCATGCCCAGCGCGGTGAGGTTGCGAGTGAGCTGGCCTTCGAGGCGTGAGAGCATCGAGGTCAACACCTGGCCGGTCTCCCCGGCGTCGACGATCGCATCTAACCGGCGGAGGCGGGTGATGATGCGTGCCGTGGCCTCGACCATCGGCCCGTCGCGAACCTCGTCGAGCCATCCGCAGCGGGCGAACAGGATCGCGGCCTCGTCGATGATCTCCCGCCGCACGGAGGGCTCGGACTCAGCGTAGATGCCGTGCTTGATGCGCCGAGAGGTGCCGCGGCTCACGTTGCGCGCGTCCTGGCCCCGTCGCTTCGCGGCCGATGCCTCGTCGCGGACGGCCGGGAGCTGGGGCGCATCCGCTTCGATGACACGCGGCTCGGGCATCGCTTCCGTGCTCACGACGGCCTACCATCGGTGTCCCGAACCGCTAGTTCGCAGCCGGGTTCGTGCGTGAATCGACCGTAGTCGTCCCTCAATGACGACCCGCGTGACGACCCAATTGCTACGAATGCACCGGCTTCGAAGAAGGGAGGGAGAACGTCGCCGGCGGCGGTCATGCCCCGTCCTCCACGATGAGCGAGTCGTACCCATCCCCCGCGCGCGCACGCGCGTTCTCTCTCTTCTCCTCTACTCTCTTCTCCTCTACTCTGGCGTTACGCGCGTTACTCCGCGTTACAGGGGGCGTTACAGGGGGCGTTACAGGGTCGGCACGCTTCCGATCACGGTGCTGCTGGACTCGCTCGCGGATGCGCTCGGGCTCGTCGGATGGCTTGCGCATGGTCCAATCGGTGCCGACGCCGAAGACGATCGCACCCGCCTCGTCGACAATCACGATCTCGGACTTCATGAGGGCGTCGAGCAGGGCAACAGGGTCCGCCGCGCCCTCCCGGCGCAGCAACAGCTCGGCGGTGCGTCGGTCGACGATCGTGCCGTGCGGCTCACTGGCGGAGGCGTGGTTGGCGAGCGAAACCCACGCGCCACGCTGCTCGAGCGTGAGGGTTAGCCAACTATGGTCGCCTTGGAGCTGGGCACCAAAGATGCGATAGAACCTCACGTCAACTCCGACCCGTGCGGTGGTCGGGTCCGGCGAGGCGGACGGCGACGACATCCTCGACCAGTCGGGACACGATCGGCTGGTACCCACGCTTCGCCAGTTCGTCGAGGCTGAAGTTCGTGGTCGCGATGGTGGCGAGGCGCTCGTTGTAGCGGGCATTGACGAGCCGATAGACGCGATCGAGAACCCACTCCGACACCTTCTCGCGACCGAAGTCATCCAGCACGAGCAGCGGGCAGCCGAGCAGTGGCTCGAGCGGGTCCGGGCCGGGTGTCGTGATGCGTTGGCGGAGGACGTCGAGCAGGTCGGGGACGACCACGAACCTCGACCGGAATGACGGCCGAGTCCACGCGATCGGTTCGTCATAATGTTCGACGCGCTCCCCAGTCTCGGTGTAGTAGACGGTTGGCCCGATGCCTGTCTCGGCCGGCCACTTTTCGAGCCACAGCTCGACGCGGCGCCGGATGATCGCGACCGCCAAGTGCGTCTTCCCCACGCCGGGCGCTCCAATGAGTAGCAGACCGCTCGGCTCTTCAGCAGCTCGCTTTGCCGCCTCCAGGCCAGCTCGGGTGCCATCTCGTGCGGTGTAGCTCGCGAATGACCGATCGAGGTAGCGTCGCGGGACGCCGGCCCCTTGTAGTGCCTCGACAAGCGCGCCCTCCCTGCTCCCCGCCTCAGCCACGGCCAGGCGCGCCGTGTGGTCCGGGACCAACGTCGAGCGCTGCGTGGTTGTATCCTTGCCTCCCGCGATACCGATGGAGCCCGCTGCCACGCGGGCTTCGTCATTTCTCACGGAGATGCATCCTCACCGGCAGCGCGACGTGCCATCTCGGCGTCGAGGGTCGCGCGATGCACCCGTAGTAGTCGTCCCAGCCGCACGGTTCCGGGCAGCTCTCCACGGTTCGCGAGGCGGTAGGCGAACGTCCGACCGATGCCCAGGTACTCGGCAGCCTCCTCAACGCGGAGGTAAGCAGGCTGGTCGCTCATCGCTGCTCACCGCGATCCGCGCCAGCGGCGTCCAGCGCGCGTGACCATGCGATGGCGCCCTTCGGCCGCGGCGACGTTAGGCCGCGCTCCCAGCGAGAGAGGGTCGACGGTGCCGAGCCGATCGCGCCCGCAAGCTCCACGAGCCCGACGCCCGCCTCTTCCCGAAGCACCCGAGCGATGCCCGTCCGTGCCAGGTGGCGCACCCGCGTAACGACGCGCAGCTCATCGGTTGTCATGGTTCCCAGTATGCCATACATTCCCGTATCCTTGCAGAGCAGGCCCGACAAGAGTCCGGTTATCTATTGCAATGGCGTGCCGTTAGGACTAGGATGCGTCCATGGCAATCACCGCGAAGGTGTCAGGCATTCGCCGTCGGTACGTGCGGGGCAAGGGCGAGGTCGCGCGCAGCGTGACCGTTACTGACGATGCTTACCCTGGCATCGTCGCAGGGTTCGACTACGCTCGTGGACCCCGCGGCTGGCGCCTTGTCGAGGTCCGGATCAGTCAGCCCGACGAGCATCTTCCGGTACTTGCTGCCGGTGCGATCCGCGACATGCCGACTGCTCGCTGGCAACGAACGGCCCACGCCCATCTCAGGGCGGCCGACGAGCGCCGTGGCGCCACCCAGCAGCAGCTCAGCCCCCAGCTTCTCCGACTGGCGGAGGTTGCGGGCGCCTATCGGGCCAACCTGGCCGCCGGGCTGAAGGACCCGGTAGCCGCCATCGCCCGCGACTACGGAGTCAAGCCTGGCACCGCCGGCTCGTGGGTCTATCGGGCTCGCAAGGCTGGACTACTTGGAGAGGCACTCAGCCGGACGGCCGGCGAAGACATAGGAAGGGAGTCCGAGTCATGACCACCAGGCGCGACAAGGGCGCGGGCAGCGTGTATCTGCGATCGGACGGCCGGTGGGAGGGCAAGGTCGATCTCGGCCGCGGTGCTGACGGCAAACGGCACCGGAAGGCGGTCTATGCGCGCTCTCGGGTGGAGGCGGTCCGCAAGATGCGGGCGGTCCGTGACGATCACGCTCGCGGCCTTCGGTCCGACAGCGACCAGATCACGGTGGCCGATTACCTCGAGCGATGGCTCGTAGTCTCGGTCGAGCCGAAGCTCGCTCCGTCAACGTCGACGAGGTACGCCGAACTCGTCCACCTCCACATCATCCCCACCATCGGCGGCATCAGGCTGAAGGCCCTCAACGCCGATGCGGTGCAGGACATGTTGAATGCGAAGGTCGCGTCGGGCCTGGCACCGCGCACGGTGTGGCACATCCGATCAGTCCTGCGACGCGCCCTCGGACAGGCCGTGCGCTGGCGGAAGATCGCCTACAACGTCGCCGCCGAGACTGATCCGCCGCGCGTCGAGCGTTATCGCCCCACGGTTCTGAACCCGGCGCAGGGGTCGCACCTGCTCGAGGCGGTGAAGGGCGATCGGTTGGAGGCGGTCGTCACCATGGCGCTCGCGACCGGCGTCCGCATCGGTGAGGCGCTCGGGCTCCAGTGGGGCGACGTCCATCTCGGAGAGGACGGCACGCCTGCCAGGATCACCATCCAGCGCGCGCTCCAGCGTTCAGCAGGCTCCCTGCGGATCGTGGCGCCGAAGACGCGGAAGTCCGGGCGAACCCTCCGCCTTCCTGACTTCGCGGTCCAGGCGTTACTCGGGCAGCGCACGCGCCAGAAGATGGAGCGGCTGGCAATGGGGACCGCCTGGAAGGGTCCGGCGGTGACCGATGCCGCGGACGCCTTCGTCTTCACCAACAGCGTCGGCAAGCCGATTGACCCCACCAATCTCCTGCACGCCTTCCAGCGTCTGGTGGAGGCGGCCGGCCTGCCGAAGATGCGCTTCCATGATCTCCGCCATGGGGCGGCCTCAACCCTGCTGGCACGGGGCGTCCATCCGAAGATCGTGGCAGAGCTGCTCGGACATAGCCAGATCTCGATCACCCTCGACACCTACTCGCACGTCCTGCCCGATCTCATGGCCGGCGTGGCCGACGAGATGGAGGCGGTGTACGGGTCCCGAAGCGGTTAGGTCGTCAATAGGTAGTCAATCGAACAAACGATCGCCCCTCGGAGAGAGTCCGGGGGGCGATTTCGTGCGTGAATGAGTGGAGCCGAAGGTGGGACTCGAACCCACGACCGTCGGTTTACGAAACCGATGCTCTACCACTGAGCTACTTCGGCCTTGCGCGCGAGGCCGGATGATAGCAGCGGACCCGCCGGTCGCCAATCCGATCGGATGAGTCTCCGCGGCCGCCCGCCGCAAGAATGGTGCGGGACACGCAGGTTGCGTCATTGCCACCGGGAAGGACCGTTGATCCAGATCGCGATCTTCCTCATCTTCCGGCGCCTGTTCCTGGACTCTCCCGGCTTCGAGGGCGACGTGAAGGGTTAGCCGCCGACCAGGGTCTCGCCACAGTTCGGACAGACGGTGTCGGTGTCGCCGATGGGCTCGCCACAGCCCGGACAACTGCGCTGCTCCTTCATGGATGGATCACCAGCATCGGGCGTGCCGCGCTTCTCGGGCGGCATCCAGCCGTGGATGAGCTGGTCGTGGTAGCGAGGCGGAGCATCGGGATCGATGGCGGCCTTCGGGATCGGCGCCATCGGCGCCTTGCCATTTGCGGTGAGGACGTAGTAGGCGCAGACGTCGGTCAACGGGCAGAGGCCGCAGATCGGCCGAGGGGCGCGACAGGTGTCCCGCCCGTGGCGGATCGTCTCGACGTGGAACGGGTACATCTCGTCGGGCCCGAGCACCTCCTCGAGCAGGTCGTGCGCGCGCGCGAGGGGTGTCCGCGGCGGGAGCATGCCCAGTCGCGTTGCGACCCGATGGACGTGGGTGTCGACCGGCATCTGGGGGCGGCCAAAGCCGAAGAGCAGGATGATGGCCGCCGTCTTGCGGCCGATTCCCGGCAGCGACGTCAGCCATTCGCGCGCCTCCAGCAGGGGACGCTGAGCCAGGAACGAGAGGTCCCACGTGCCGCCGGTCGCGGCGTGCACCTCGGCCAGCACGTGCTGGATGCGGCGTGACTTGGTCGGCGCCAGGCCGCCCGGCCGGATCACGTCCTCCAGCTCGTCCGTCGGCGCCGCCAGCACCGCGTCCCAGGTCGGGTAGCGGTCCCGCAACGCGGTGAAGGCGCGGAACGAGTTCGTGTCGGCCGTGTTCTGGCTGAGGATGGTCAGCACGAGCTCGCTGACGGTGTCGACCCGTGGTCCGGCCCACGTCGGGTGGTCGTAGCGCTCGCCGAGGCGCTCGAGCACGGCGTCGGCCAGCCTGCGGCGCTTTCGCCGATCGGCCGCTCGCTTCTGTGGGCTCGGGCCCCGTCTGCGGCTCGGCTTCCGGGTCACTCGTCGGGTCGGTAGCGGCGCTCGCCGCTGGCGGGATCGACCCACACCCGGACCGCTCGACGGGTGGTCGGGTCGACGAAGCGCTCGTCGGTCGGCCTGAAGCGCGGGTCGAGCGGATCACCGTCGATGCCGGCGATCCCTGGGTCCTGCCCGCGCCGTTCCGCATCCTCGGACAGATAGCGGCTCCGCTCCAGCACGACCGCGACGAGGCCGACGGCCCCCGTGGCCACGAGCCACAGCCCGCTGAGCCCGGGAAGCCCGCCGAAGACGATGACGCCGACTCCGGCCACGAGCAGGAGCGCGGCGCAGGTGCCGACGACGAGGCGCAGGGTGGTGAACACGCCGGCGATCGCTACTCGAGCGGCTGCGCGGCCCCGGCATCCGCCTCGATCACGACCGCGGTGCCATAGGCGACGATCTCGCTCATCGAGCCGCCCAGCTGGGAGCTGTCGAAGCGCATGCTGAGGATCGCGTTGGCGCCCATCAGCGTCGCATTGCTCACCATCCGGTCCAGGGCCTGCCGGCGCGTGTCCTCCAGCAGCTCGGTGTACTCCTTGATCTCGCCACCGACGAGCGAGCGCAGGCCGGCCGAGATGTTGCCCGCCAGGCCACGGGACCGAACGACGAGGCCGAAGACCTGGCCCTTCGCCTCGAGCACGCGATGCCCCGGCACGAACGGCGTGGTCGTGATGATCATGGCGTCAGTATCGCCGACGGAGCGCTACGGCGGGAACGAGAGGCCGATGCCGACACTGCGCGCCAGCCGCCCCGCAGCGGCAACGAGCAGACGCTCTGTCTCCGCCATCGCGGTCGCCAGGTCCATCGGCCGGTCGATGATCGGCTGCACGACCGCCAGGGCGGTCGCGATGTCGAGCGCCTCGGCACCGGGGCCGAGGCCTCCGCACAGCAGCACGACCGGGGTCCTGCGCGAACACGCAAGCATGGCGACCCCGATCGCCG
>JACCWY010000455.1 GCA_013697395.1 Chloroflexota bacterium
GCGTGGGCCTGGCAGTTCCTGACGCGCGGGGTGCGGGCTTGGGAATGACGGACACGGTTGCCGTCGCTTCGACCTTCGCGGCCTTCCTGGCGCTGCGTGTCGACTGATAGGTAGTGGCGAGCACGTGGGGCCCAATCGAGGTGGGCTCGGGAACGGTCACCGTCACGTTGGCGCGGCCCGTTCCATCGACTGTCATGGGCGGCAGATTGATCGGCTTGCCATCCCACAGGAGCCGGACCTGGGCGCCGGGCCGGTGGGCCAGGACGCTCACCTGCATCTCGTGCCCGGGCACCGCGTCCCCTTCCACGACAACTGATGGGCCCGCGGCGCGGGCGATGCTGCCGACAATGAGGATCGCCGGAACGAGGAGGAGGATGGGGATGGTGGCGAACCAGTCAACGGTGCGGTCGCGGATGGTCGTTATCGGGCGGGTGGAGACTGCGGCCGGCGAGGGGGATGATCCCCGAAGGCTGATCGGCAGCGACTTCTGACGCATGAAGAGTCCTCGAATCTACGAATCCTCGAATGGGGTCTGGGACGTCTGCGCGGCGCCCGGCAAGGAAATGGATGTCGAACCTATTGGCGGTGGGCTTCGATGTCACTGGCCAATAGGTCCGGAGGCACGGACCAGCAGATGCAGCTGCGACGTGATTGGCCGATTCCCCGCGCTCGGGGTCACACGAAAGTCCCGTCAACGGGATGGAGATCGCTGGTTACATCGGGTGGCGTGCGGTAGACTCTGGTGGCGACGGCGCCTGTGCACTGAGCCCCCTCGACGTCCGAGGCGATAGCACCCGAGTTGCGACTGTCGTGATGCCGCCAACTACCCATGACTGATCCACGAGTGCCCAGGCCAACTTCTCGGCGGTCGAACGCGGCCGTCGACGCGGCGCTGCCGCTTCGTGCCCGCGGCCTTCGGATTCACCAAGGGCTGACCGTCGCCGCGGTGGTTCTCGCCGCGGTCCTGTTCGCGGCGTCGGCCACCGCCGATCGCACGGAACCGCCGTCGCGGGGCAACATGCTCGACAATGCGGCTGGGATCATGGCCGCCGCGACGGAGCCCGGCGATACCGATTTGGAGCCGAGGTCGAGGGTCCTGGGCACAGGTCTGACTACCAAGCCATCCGCGTCGGCGGAGCCTGGGCCTACCCCGTTATTGCCAACCCCAGCGCCTGTGACGGCGGCGCCCCCGTCCGCCGCACCGGTCGCCGAACTGCCGACCCCGATGCCCACGGCCGTGCCGGCGCCTCCTCCGCCAGCAATCGCGGGTGGCAGCCAGGGAACGCTCTACGTGTCACCGTCTGGCAATGACTCCAATCCCGGAACGGTCGATCGACCGTTTAGGAGCGTTGGCCACGGCCTCGCACAGGTCGGTCCGGGCCAGTTGCTCTATCTTCGCGGCGGGACCTACGTTGAGAACGTCCAGGCCGACCTTTCGGCCGGCAGGGCTGACGCGCCAATTGTGGTGTCGGCATACCCCGGCGAATGGCCCGTCATTCAGGGCCTCGTCGCCATCCAGGATCCACGCTATGTGACCCTCAACGGGTTCAACGTCACCTGGAACTCGGGTGGCTACGACGAGCACATGTTCAAGATCAACGGCGGCACCGATTGGGTGCTTCAGAACTCCGAAATCTGGGGTGCGCGGTCGTTCGCCAACCTGTTGGTCACCGGCGCTCCGCAGCGCTGGGTGATTCGCGGAAACGTGATCCACGACACCATCGGTGGTGAGTCGGATGTAAATCGCAGCCACAATCTGTACGCCAACACGGGCCTGGACGCCACGGCTGGACTGATCGAGAGAAACCTGTTCTTCAACGCCACGCATGGCACGAATCTGAAGCTTGCCGGGCCGGGCGGCAGCGACAGCGGTGCCGCGAATATCCTGGTCCGATACAACACTCTGTACAACGCCACCCAGCCGATGCTCATCGGGGACGGTAGCCGGAACCTGACCATTGAGCGCAACATCATCGGCGGCTCCGCACGGGGCAACCTCGTGCGGCTCTACCAGCTGACGGGCGGCGGCATCGTCGTCCGCGACAACGTCGGGTTCGCCGGGTCCAGCTGGTGCGATGACTACGACAGCACGGTTGTCTGCGGCACGGTGAATGGCGCGAACGTCTTTCCGTGGGACCCGCGCTTCGACTCTCTGGCGGGTGGGGGGTTCCATCCGCAGGATGGCACGGCGGCCGCGTACGGCCGCTACGCGCGATAGCTGCCGCCTGCTGCGGCGAGGCTCACTCGCCTAGCCGGGACGCGAGAACGTCGTCGAACTGGAGTGACGCGAGGCTCTCCTCCGAAACCTCGACGCAGAGCCGGTCGATCTCCGTGGACTCCGCGGGCAGCCACGCGGCGGACGAGACCGTCAGCACCGGAGTGCCGCTTGCGAGATCCGAGAGCTCCCACCCATAGGTGCGCGCTTCGATATCGATCGTTACGCTGGATCGGTACCATGCTCCCGGCACGTGGACGCCAAGCACCGTGAACTTCTGAGCGGCATCGAAGTAGTCCGCAGCTCCGCCCGGCGCCAGCCGAACAGAGACTAGCTCACGCCCGGCACCGCGGATTGACGCAACTTCGACCGACGAGCCGACCGAGCCGGTAAGGCGAACGCTCATCTCGATCGCGAGCGTTCCGGCCCCAGAGCGCGGCACCGTCTTGCACGCACGGGCCTCCGTTGATCCTGCCGGTGCGCTCAGCACCGCGCTGACGGGACTCTCAGCGCCGTCAGCCGCAGTGGTCAGCGTCCCGGCCTCGCTCAGCGTCCACCCGTTGCCCGGCGGCTCGCCGGGAGGGACGGTATCGAACCGATCATCGAAGAATGCCACAATCCCAGGCTCGCTCAGCGGAGGTGCCGGTGGTCCGGTACCGGGCTCGGGTCCTCCGAGCGCCATGCTGCCGTGGACGTAGTTCTGGGTATCCGGGTCGGATGCCAGGACGACGAGCCCGGATGCCGCATCGACCGCCTGCTTCGTGGAGGTCGGTGCGGTCGTGGTTGTGTGCTCCGAGCTCGTGACGAAGACGTCGCCGATCCCCTCCGCGAACTCCAGGGCTTCCAGCCTCGCGGTCTTGCGGTACACCGTGCCCCCGAGGGCGTCTGCCGCGAAGACGTGAACATGACCGAGGGCCTCGTCGACGAGCAGGATGGGACGCGTATGGCGGTCTTCTACGCGCGAGACGGTATGTTGACTCCACCTGCCGTTGGGCTCCATTGCGAGGAGGACCGTGCCAGGGGAGTCCGGCCGGCGATCCTCGAGATCGTTGAAGGCTGTCTTGATGATCGCGAGGATGCGGCCACCCGCGTCAACCTTCACGTTGATATGGTCGTCTGCCGCGGACGTTCCCTCGAAGACGCGCCGACCTGCCGACCATTGGTCGGGCTCAGCCGTGTCCGCACGGCTCGCGAAGTAGAACGCGCCATCGACCTGATTGCTCCACATCGCGCCGATGCGCGAGGCATAGGCCACGACAGCGACCGACTCGTCCTGGCTGACGGGAGTCGTTTCGGCCGGCAAGGCTGCGGGACTGGTCCACGTTCGGTCGTCGCCCAGGGTATATGCGACCTGGATGCTGTCGCCGCTCTGGAACACGGTCCACAGTCGGCCCGTCGAGTCCTTGGCGAGCGTCGCCGACCGCACCCCTCCGGTCGTCAGCGCGATCGGGTAGCCGGGGTCCATCGCATATCCCGATCCCTCCTCGAGCGGCGAGAAGCGTGCAAGTCGCAGCGCGCCCGTCGAGCTTGTCGGGTCATCCCCAGCCGAAACGACGTACACGTGAGCCCCATCCCAGAGGACGTCGGCGTCGGCCTCCGGCCGCTCGTCCACGAAGGTCCCCGTGTCCTGCCAAGTCTGGCTGGCCCAGTCGAGCCGATGAACCGTCCACGCGCCGGCCGGGCCGAGCATCACACCCCACCACTGACCGCCGACATGCCACAGCTTGCTCTGTGCCTTGTCAGCCGTCGGTGTGGCATATGGTCCAGGGAATGCCGTGCCGACATACGACATTCCCGCCCCAGCAGCAGGCCCGAACCGGGGGCTGCCGGCCGTCGGTCCGCCCGAGGGATCCGTTGGCGCGACGGATGATGTCGGCGCCTGCCGGCTCGTCGCGACGAACGCTGCAGCCACTCCCAGGATGGCGCCAATCACGACGACGGCCGCGGTCGTACGAAGCAGGACGCTGGAGCGCATCAACCTGGGTCATCCACAGGATCAGGTCCGGCGGTCGGCTTCGACCTCTCGGGCCGCGGGTGCTGCCTGGGTCGCGATCACCGATCCGCGCCTGGCATCGCGGACCGAGGACCGTGCGGGGCGGGCGCTTCGCCGGCCGGTAGCTGACCCACGCGAGAACGGTCTCCATCCGCGTTCCAGCAGGGCCACCCCCCCGATGTTCGTCCCCGTCAGCTGGAGGGTCTCGATGGCATACCGAAGGTGGTCGCGCTTGGTTGCGTCGCGCTGCGCCACGAGGACGACGATGTCGGCGATTCGTGCCCAGACCACGGTGCTTGCCGACCGGTGCACCGGCCCCGCGCTGATCACGACCATCTTGCCGCGCTTCTGCAGCTCCGTGACGACCCTCGACGCGGCCGCCCGATCCACCAGCTCGAGCGGTAGCCTTCCGCGAGGCAGCACTGCCAGGGTGTCGCTGTAGTGGAACAGCGCCGCCTGAACCAACGACGATGTGGCCCCAGCCGAATTGGAGAGGAGCTCGCTCAGCCCAACCT
>JACCWY010000462.1 GCA_013697395.1 Chloroflexota bacterium
GGTGTCCGATGTGCAAACGCCGCGCCCAGCCGCGCCGCTGCCGCGGCGCCGGCTGGCGCGGATACGTCTCCTCGAGCCCCGCCGCGGCCTCGACCCGAAGGGGGAAGCGGCCAGCGCCAGCCATCACCGAGTTCGCCTCCTGGCAGCGAGTGCGCGTGCCACCGCGATGGTTGCGGCGGAGGCCTAGGCGCGGGTGCTTTGCGTCGACACTTTCGGCGCTCTCACCGGCCGGGAATTACTGAGTGACCCTGTCAGCGGCTGCTCGAAGACGCTTCGCGCGGACAGACACCAGGCTCCTTTTCGCACAGGTACCTGGCGTCGTCGCCGCGCATGTCGGTGCGTTCTAGGACGTGACCGGCCCCGTCGTAGGCGATTAGTTCGCGCAGCGGCCGCCAGGCGTCGGCCAGGAGCACGAAGCCACCATCGCCGGTGTCGCCGACCAGCGGGGGTCCTTCGAAGTAGCGGAGCTCGACTCGCTTGACGTCGCGTGTGGTCACCCCGAGCAGGGGGAAGCGCCCTTGCTCGTCGAGCACGTCTTGCGGTCCGAAGAGTGCGGGACCTAGGACGACAAGCGCGTGTTGGCCCAAGCGCTGACGCCAGCCCTCCAGGGTGTCCCCCATGCTTAGTCCGACGCCGAGCCCGAACTCGAGCCATGGGCCTTCGTCGGAATCGGTCCTCCTCACGTAAAGGCCCACGCCCTCGGTCTTCGCTATCAGGCGGGACTCGGCACCCTCGCTGAACCACCGGGGCGCGTTGTCGCCGGGCTGCAACGCCCGCCCCGGCGCCTCGTCGCTGTCACCCGAGACCCAGGCGGCAAATGAATCAGCGATCCCGTCGACGGCCGCGCGTGTCGCTGGCACGGAGTATGCGCCGCCGCCGAGCAGCGCAGCGATGCCCAGCGCGACGGCCAACGTGCGTGCGCGAAGACCGGATCGGAACAGACGCCCAGCCAACCCGGAGGGCTGTCGCGTCGTCCGTTCAGCCTCGGCGGCGACACGGGCGAACTCCGCGCCCAGATCGTCCAGCAGCTGGATGTGCTCGGTCATGGATTAACCCCCGTAGGTGTGGGCATGTCGATCAGGTCTGCGATGCGGCGTAGGGCCCGTGATACTCGTGCGCGCGCGGTTTCTTCTGACACGCCGAGAGTGGCGGCGACGTCCGAGTATGGGTGCTCGTCGATGACTCTGAGCCGGAGTGCCTCGCGCTGATCCGGCGGCAGGGTTGAGACCGCGTCCGCGACGCTCTTGCGCAGGTCGGCCAGGCCCGCCAGCTCGATGATGCGTTGGTGGTCGTCGTCGCTAACGGCCGGCAGCTCGATGCCGAGACGCTCGACTGCCTTGCGCTGGATGACACCGTTTCGCGCGTATCGCCCGAGCTGATGGCGGGCGATGCTGTAGAGCCACGCCGAGGCTTCTGCGTCGGTCTGTCCTCGAAACCGTCTGCGGTGCTCGAACGCCTGGGCGAATGTCTCGGCGGTCAGGTCGCGCGCAACCTCGACATCGAACGTCCGGCGCATGAGGAACGCCAGCAGTTCCTGTGCCTTGGCGTCGTAGACGCGCGAGAACTCGGAAGGCGCGTGCGCGGCGTCTCGCAGGCTTGCTGAGAGTCCGTTAGCCATCTCATCCTTTAGGTGCCACAAGCTGCCAATGTTGTGACGAGATGCGTCCCGAACGGCGACGCTTCGCTGACGGCGGGGACCTTGGCTCGCCCGAGCAGCGCGGGGCCAGACCAGCATCGGAGCACCGGTATGGCGACGGCGTGGGAGTTTGCGCCCGCCGCCGCGCTCCGAAAGATGGTGCCGCCCCGACAGCGTATCCGAGACCCCGTCCGCTCTTTCGCCAAGAGCCGAGGATAGACCCCATGCGTACGGGACACGGGAAGGGGCCACGCCTGGCAAGCGTGGCCCCGACTCCCCCGACCGTCGCTTGCGGCCGGGGCCCGTGTTACGTCGTCAACAGCGGTTGTCAGCGCTCCCCAATAGCGCCCACGAGTTAGCCACGTTGTTACCAAAGTTGTTGCTGAACGTCGAGTCGTAGGATTGCTGCTGCGCGCAGTACCGCGCGCCACTACCGTCGTTACCATCGGCGAGCAGGCTATCCCCGTCACGACGGTTCACCATGGAATTTGCCCAGTTTCGCCAATAGGTGGGGAAGTTGTGCCATCCGGTCCCCACGTTGCTCGGCCCGTCGATCGTGACCCTAAAGCCACCCCAGTTATCGCCGTCCCACACGCAGAAATTCCTATCGCCGCATGCATTCCAAGCGTCGACCAGGTCAGCCGCCTTTGCTCGCGGGCGGCGTCGGGCCGCCGCGCGGGCGTCAGCAGGGATGACCAGAGTGATACCCCGGTCGATAACCACGAGAGTCGCAGTGTTCACCTCACCACTTAGCTCGACCTGCCTTACCAGACGGAGATTTCGGACACTCGCGGGCATCCGCCCGAATTGGCTGGGCCTCGAGAGATAGACGACAGCGCGCGGCTGAGCGTCCCCCTGATAGACAAGCGCAGGCATTTCGTAGAACCCGGACTCCGTCTGCGCCTTCAGCTCGTCGAGCCCAGCAACGGCGCGGATGACGCCGTGAGCTTCAGGGACATAATTCGGGCTCACCGGGCTGCCACAGTCCAAACCAACGCAGTGCAGTCCAGGTG
>JACCWY010000535.1 GCA_013697395.1 Chloroflexota bacterium
GGTCCGCACTATCTCGTGCCGGGCTACCCGGCCGGGCCGCCTCCCGCGCATCGGGTCGGCATCTGGCTCGGCGTGTACGGGCCGCGCGGGTTGCGCCTGACCGGGCGCCTGGCGGACGGCTGGGTGCCGTCGCTCGGCCACATGGAGCCCGATGCGTTCCGGCGCGCGTCGGCCGTCATCGACGAGGCCGCGACCTCGGCCGGGCGCGATCCCGATGGCATCCGTCGGGTCTACAACCTGAGCGGCGTCATCACCGATGGCGAGCGTGGCGGCGGCCACCTCGTCGGTCCCGTGGAGCACTGGATCGGCACGCTGACGTCATGGGTGACCGACATCGGCGTCGACTCGCTCGTCTTCTGGCCGCCTGATGCGGGAGTCGAGCAGGCCGAGCGCTTCGCCCGCGAGGTCGTGCCCGCGGTCCGCGCCGCCACCGGCCGCTAAGTCGAGCGCATCGACCATGCCTGCGCGGCTGGCTAGGGCTCCCCGGGCGTGATCCGGGGCGCCGTGGCGGTCCCGCTATACTCGTGCGCGTCGGTCGGGGCGTAGCGCAGTCTGGTAGCGCACTTGAATGGGGTTCAAGAGGTCGGAGGTTCGAATCCTCTCGCCCCGACCAGCCATCTGAGCACGAAATGGGTCCTGGCGGCTGTGCCGGGCCGGGGCCCGGGCTCGGGCCGCAAGACGCGTTGCTGGAGCTCACGGCACGCCAAGGGTCTGGGCGCGTAGGCGGGTGCGTCGCGACGACTGATCCGTGTCCGGTGTTCCGTCGCCTGCTCGGCATGTCATCGATGTCCTGCGCGCTAGGATGCCGGCACGTCACCACGATAGGAACGACGGATGGCCGATGTAGCGCCGCCGCAGACGCGTGGCTTCCTGTTCGCGGACCTGCGCGGCTACTCCGCCTTCACCGAGCAATACGGCGACCAGGCCGCTCGCGAGCTGTTGGCTCGTTATCGCCGAGCCGTCCGCGACGTCATCAGCTGTACCGGCGGAGCCGAGATCCGCACCGAGGGGGACTCCTTCTACGTCGTGTTCGACTCGGTCAGTCGCGCGGTAGTCGATCAGCGGCGCTACTGGCCCGTGGGTAAGTGAGCCGGTTCCGTACCACGGCAGCATCACATGCCCGCTTGGCCGCTGTGTCGGACCGGACACGGTGTGGTACTGGCGTGTGGAGCCGGCGACGCAACGGGGAATGGTGGTGGTGCCGGTTGAGCTGGTCCGTAACCACGGGGGCCGGCTCGGCGTGTTTCCCGGCGGTGAAGGGTGCGAACTATCCCATCGGGCCCTGGAGGAGTGGTCGTTCGGCGGGATCAGCGGTCTGGTGCTGTGCTACAGGTCCAGTGACGGCGATGCCGTCCTCGAGTGGGGATACGACGGTGCGGACGTCCTCGCCAGGGCCGTGCGCCACGACGGCGACATGGCGGCGCTGCTTGGCTGGTGGATGGAGAACGCTCGCTTCTCTCCTTGAGCCGTTCGTTGCGAGTCCGGCCGTGAGCCACGCGCCGGGCCGAGAGGGACGGCGGTCGGACGTGCAAGGGCGGCTGGCGGATCGTCCAGGTCGGACGCCGGCAGCCGCCGAATGCGCAAGGAATGCCGAGTGAGCTACTCGGTGGCCTTGATGTTCGAAGCGCGCGGACCGCGCGGGTTGGACTCGACGTCGAAGGTCACTGCCTCGCCGCCGACGAGTCGATCGAAGTCGATCGACTCACTGAGCCCGTCGCGGTGGAAGAAGTAATCCTTGCCATCCTCGCCGGTAATGAAGCCGAAGCCGCGATCGGCAACGATCTTCTTGATAGAACCACTGGCCATGAGAGGCCTCCTAACTGTAGAACCCATAGGGTACCGCACCGCGGCATGTAGCATCGGCGCCGATGACGCCGTTGCCGTCCGGACCACCGTTCGCGCTCCGCGCCCGGATTCTGTCGCCGATGGCCGACGGTGGCTGGCTCGACGAGCTCGACGGACTGCTCGAGGTGGACGCTGCTGGTCGCATCCTCCGCGCCGCCGCGTGGCCATCCGGCGCGGAGGCACCGGCATCGGTCTTCGACCTTCGCCCGCACGTGCTGATGCCGGGAATGGTGGACCTGCACACCCACCTGCCGCAGATCCCGAATGCCGGGCTCGGCAGCGGGCTCGATCTCCTGACCTGGCTGGACCGATACATCTTTCCGCTTGAGCGCGCCTACGATCGCTCGGTTGCCGAGCACCAGGCGCCGCTCGCATTCCGGGCCTTCGCGGCCGCGGGCACGACGACGGTGGTGGCGTACTCGGCGCTCTGGGAGGACTCGACCGATGCCGCCTTCGCCGCGGCGGAGGCCCATGGCATCCGGGCCGTCATCGGGAAGGTCATGATGGACCGCCTCACCTACGACACCGAGATCGAACCGGGCGAGATCCTGGAGACGAGCCTGCGCCAGTCCGAAGAGCTGGCGTCCCGCTGGCACGGGGCCGATGCCGGTCGGCTGTCGTACGCATTCACGCCGCGCTTCGCGGTCACCTGCTCGGCCGAGATGTTGCGCGAGTCGGCGACCCTTGCAGCACGGCACGGGGCGTATTGGCAGACGCATATCAGCGAGGACGCCGGTGAGATGGGCGAGGTGGCCCGGCTCTTCCCCCAGGCGCGCGACTATCTCGACGTCTACGACACGGCCGGGGCCCTCGGTGCCCGGACGATCCTGGCCCATGCGATCCACCTGTCCGCTCGCGAGGTTGCCCGGGTCGTCGAGACCGAGGCGCGCGTTGCGCACTGCCCGGCGTCGAACCTGTTCCTGTCGAGCGGGATGATGCCGCTCGGGGCGTACCGTGCGGCGGGCATGGAGCTCGGCCTTGGCAGCGACCTGGCAGGTGGTCCGGAGATCTCCATCTTCAGCGTCATGCGCGCCGGGGCCGTCACCCAGCGGGTGCTGGAGCTCACCGGCACGGCAGTGCGGACCGATGCCCTCCGTCCGCTGGACTGGATCCGGCTCGGCACGCTGGATGGGGCGCGGGCGCTCGGGCTGGAGGGGACGGTCGGCTCGCTCGAGGCGGGGCGCGAGGCAGACATGATCGCCATCGATCCGCGCTTCACGAGCCCGCTGCCGAACGACGACCCGCCCGAGGCTGCGGAAGACCTGGCCAGCCGTCTCGTGTTCCGGCCGCATCCGAACATGGTGCGTGCGGCGTGGGTCCGCGGGCGCCTGCTCGCCGGACCGCCGGGTCCGGGCGGCATCGGCTAGGCTACCAGCGTGGATCGAATCGTCCAGCTTCTGATCAACGCGGCGGCGCTCTTCGCGGCCGTGTTCGTGGTGCCGGGCCTCGACTTCGCGTTCGAGCCCGAGAATGCGTGGCTCAAGTTCCTGCTGGTGGCCGCGATCTTCGGCCTGGTCAACACCTTCGTGCGGCCGATCCTGCGCATCCTCACGCTTCCGATCACGATCATGACGCTCGGCCTGTTCCTGATCGTCATCAACGCGCTGATGCTGCTGCTGACCGGGGCCATCTCGAACGAGCTGGCGCTGGGGCTCACCGTGGCCGACTTCTTCGCCGCCCTGCTCGGTGCGATCGTGGTTAGCATCGTCGGCATGCTGCTCTCGATGGTGGTCGGTACCGGTCGGCTGGTCCTCTGACCGACTCCCCTCGTCCGGCGGCGACGTCCCCCGCGCCAGGGCCCATCGGCCTGCTCTTCGGCCTGGCCCTGGCCGTCGTGATCACCCTCGCCGGGCCGCTCCTGCTCTTCAACCCGCTCGTTACCTCCGCGCTGCAGGCACGGCACGAGGTGCCGGCGGCGTTCGGTGTCTCCCGGGCGGAGGTCGACCGCGTCACCGGCGAGATTCTCGGCGACCTCTTCGTCGGGGGCTCGTTCGACGCGGCCTTCAGCGGGGAGGCACCGCTCCTGGACGAGCGCGAGCGCTCGCACATGGGCGACGTGTCCCGTCTCGTGCAGCTGCTGATCGCCGTCACCGTCGTTGCGCTCGTGATCGCGCTGGCGATGGGCCTGTGGCTGCGTCGCGAGCGGCGACGCCAGGGACGGATCATGCTCACCGCGGCCGGGTCGGTGGGCGCCGTGGCGCTCGTGCTGGCAATTGTCTTCGCCGTCGCCTTCGAGCCCGCGTTCCTCGCCTTCCACCAGCTCTTCTTCCCGCCGGGGACCTACCTGTTCGAACCGGGCTCGAAGCTCATAACGCTCTTTCCCGGCGGCTTCTGGTTTGACGCCTCGCTGGCGGCCGGCGGCGCGATCATCCTGACCGCGCTGGTCGTGACGGTCGTCGGGCTTCGACGCTGGCGGGACGCGCCGCAGACGTCCGCATTGCCCTGATCTAGACTCGCACCGATGGGCTCAGGATGGAAGATCGGCCGGCTGGCCGGCATCGACCTCGCAGTGCACCCGAGCTGGCTGGTGATCGCCTTCCTGCTCACCTTCAGCCTGGCCGATGCGCTCTTCCCGCGCCTCATCCCGGGCTGGACGGTCGGCCAGTACTGGCTGCTGGGCGCGGCGACCGCATTCCTCTTCTTCGCATCGGTCGTGGCGCACGAGTTCTCGCACGCCCTCGTCGCCCGCCGATTCGGGCTGAAGGTCGCGGGGATCACGCTCTTCATCTTCGGCGGCGCAACGACCATCGAGACCGACTCCCGCTCGCCGCGCGAGGAGGCCCTCATCGCACTGGCGGGTCCGGCCTCGAGCCTGATCATCGGGGTGGTGCTGCTCGGCATCGGCGCGGTGGTCGAGTCGCGTGAGGCGCGAGCCCTGCTCGGCTGGCTGGGCGTGATCAATCTCGTGCTCGGGGCCTTCAACCTCGTGCCAGGCTATCCGATGGACGGCGGTCGGGTCCTGCGCGCCATCCTGTGGCGGCTCCGAGGCGACCCGAACACCGCCACTCGGCAGGCCGCCATGGTCGGTCGCGTGGTCGGGTACCTCATGGTCGCCGGTGGCATCGTCTGGGCGCTCCGATCGCGCGACATCGGCAGCGGGCTGTGGCTCGCGCTAGTGGGCTGGTTCCTTGCGACCGCCGCCGAGGCGACGATGCAGCAGGCCGGTGTCGAGCGGTCGCTCTCCGGCGTGCGGGTGCGCGACGCGATGGACGAGATGCCCGCTGTCGTGTCACCGAACGAATCGGTCGCGGATCTCGTGTCCGACCGCATGCTCCGCGGCGACGACCGTTCGTTCCTGGTCCGTCACGACGATGGCGGGCTGGCCGGCATGGTGACGCTGGGGGACGTCAAGCGTCTCCCGCGCGAATCGTGGGCAGATGCCCGCGTGACCGACATCATGACCCGCTTCGGCGACCTCGCCACCATCGGGCCGGACGAGCCGCTCGCAGACGCCCTCCGCCTCATCCAGGAGCGCGACGTCGGCCAGCTGCCGGTCATGGAGTCGGAGGGGCGGCTGCCGCTCGGCCTCGTCACCCGGCGTGGCATCCTGCGCCTGATCGAGGCCCGCATGAAGCTCGGCGTCTGACGCCCGATGCTCACGGTTGACGAGGCGCTCGCCCGCCTGCTGGCCGGACTCGGCGAGACCGATGTCGAGCGCATTCCCCTGTCGGAAGCGCTCGGCCGCGTGCCGATCGATGCGCCGCTCATCTCAGCGCACGACGTGCCGCCGTTTCCGAACTCCGCCATGGACGGCTACGCGGTGCGTGCCGCGGACGGCGGCGTGGTGCGGCCCGTGATAGGGGAGTCGCGCGCGGGCGGTCCACCCGCGCCCGCGGTCGAGGCCGGGACGGCGGTGCGGATCATGACGGGCGCGCCGGTCCCCGACGGCGCGGACACCGTCGTCCCGATCGAGGATGCGGAGGAGCGCGATGGTGTCGTGACCGTTGCGGCGCCTCCTCGGCCAGGCACCCACGTCCGCAGCGCTGGACATGACGTCCGTCGCGGCGATGCCGTCGAACTGCCACGCGGGCCGCTCACGCCGTCCGTGATCGGCCTCTTGGCCGCGATGGGCAATTCGGACGTCGAGGTACACCGCCGTCCGCGCGTGGCCATCCTGTCGACCGGCGATGAGCTGCGACCATCCGGGGCTTCGCTCGGCCACGGCCAGATCTTCGATGCCAACGGGCCGGCACTCGCCGCAGCCGTGATCGAGGCGGGTGGCGACCCGCGCCTCCTGGATCCGGCGCCGGACGATCCCGCGGTTATCGGGGAGCGCATCCGTGCGGGACTGGAGGATGCCGACCTGCTGATCGCCTCCGGCGGGGTCAGCGTCGGCGAGCACGACCACGTCCGCGGCGAGATCGAGCGCCTCGGGACACTCGATTTCTGGCGGATCGCCGTCCAGCCCGGCAAGCCGCTCGCGTTCGGCCGGGTCTTCGAGCGAGCGGTCATCGGCCTGCCGGGAAACCCGGTCAGCGCGCTCGTCACCTTCGAGCTCTTCGTCCGACCGATGCTCCGGGCCATGCTCGGCCTGGCGGGCGATGGCCGCCTGCGCGTGCGTGCGCGCGTCGGCGAGGCGCTCGGCAAGGATGCGCCCCGCCGCGCCTTCCTGCGCGTGCGGGTCGAACGCGACGCCGACGGCTACCGGGCCGTCTCGGCGGGCGGACAGAGCTCGTCCCAGCTGCTGCCGCTGGCGTGGGCCAACGCGCTGCTCGTCGTGCCCGAGGGGTTGTCCGCAACTGAGCCGGGCGCGTCCTACGAGGCGATCCTGCTCGGAGCGGTGGCATGACGCGCCCGAGCCACCTCGACGACGATGGCGCCCCGCGCATGGTCGACGTCGGCACCAAGCCCGTGACCGCCCGGCGCGCGGTGGCGGGCGCCGTCGTGCGGATGCGGCCCGAGACACTGGCCACGCTCCTCGACGCGGGTGGACCGAAGGGCGATGCGCTCGTGACCGCCCGCCTGGCCGGCATCGGCGGCGCGAAGCGAACGTCCGACCTCATCCCGCTGTGTCATCCGCTGCCGCTCGACCGGGTCGACGTCGATCTCACCCCGGACCGCGCCGCCGGAACGATCACCATTCGGGCGGAGGCGCGGGCTACCGCCCGAACGGGCGTCGAGATGGAGGCCCTGACTGCCGCCTCCGTCGCGGCCCTCACCCTGTACGACATGGCCAAGGCGCTCCAGCGCGACATCGTGATCGAACGAGTCGAGCTGCTCTCCAAGTCCGGCGGCCAATCCGGCGACTACCGTCGCGACGAGCCGGCGCCGGCTGCCGAGCACGAGGCCGTCGTCGTCACCTGCTCGAACCGATCGGCGGTGGGGGAGCGCGAGGACACCTCCGGGCCGGCGTTGGTCGAGGCTCTGCGCGAAGCCGGCTTCGACGTCGCGCCGGATGCGATCGTCGTCGCCGACGACGAGGAGGAGATCGCTTCGCTGCTGGCTCGCCTGGCCGATGCCGGCCATCGGCTCATCCTGACCACCGGCGGGACCGGTCTGGCGCCCACCGACGTGACCCCCGCCGCGACCCGCCGCGTGATCGAGCGCGAGGCGCGCGGGCTGGCCGAGCTCATGCGGGCAGCGGGGCTGGCCTCCACGCCGATGGCCGCCCTCTCGCGCGGGGTCGTCGGCACGCGCGGACGAACGCTCATCGCCAACCTGCCCGGCTCGCCGAATGGCGCCCGCGAGTCGCTCGATGCGCTGCTGCCCGTCCTCCGCCACGCTCTCGACCAGCTCGCGGGGACGGACCACTGACCAGTGACAAGGCGTTCAGTGGTGCCGAGTTGCGCCGCCGCTGAACGGCGCTATCCGCGCACGAGCGGTCGCGGAGACGAGCCCGGTCATCACGCACGCCGCTGGGCGGCGGCCAGCGTGAACAAGGTACGTGGGACCGCGATCAGTGCCGCTCGAGGCATCGCTCGTTCATCGTTGGCGCCGCTCAGCGGCGACGGGCGTGCCGCATGCGCCGCCAGCGTCGGCGCCGAACTCCTGCCGCCCGCCGCTACCATGGCGCCGATCCATGGAAGCGAGCATCCCGTTCTATCCGCTCGTCGTCGTTCCGGTGGCGGCGGCGATCGTGCTGTTCTGGCGCCGAGCGCGATGGCATGTGGCGGTGCTCAAGGCCGGTCGCCCGCTCGACCGATCCGACCGGGTGCTGGATCGGATCAAGGCGCTCGGCGTCTTCGTCTTCGGCCAGCGACGCCTGCTCCAGGATCTCGGCCCCGGCCTGACGCACGCGTTCGTCTTCTGGGGCTTCGTCGTCCTGCTGGCGACCACCGGGAACTACGTGACGAACGGCCTGGTCGAGACGATCGTGGCCTGGCCCTTCGGCGGCTTCTTCTGGAACGTCATCGTCCTCTTTGCGAACGTCTTCGTGGGCCTGGTGCTGGCATCGGTCATCTACTACGTCGTCCGGCGGACCATCATCAGGCCCGCTCGCCTGGCCCTGACGCGCGACGCCTTCGTGATCCTCGGGCTCATCTTCAGCATCGTGCTGAGCGAGTGGATCGGCGATGCCATGGCGTACGTGGTCGAGCCCGACGACGGCTCGCGCTCCTGGGCCCTCCTGGCGGGGCCGCTGAGCCTGGCGCTCGAGCGCATCGGTCCGGAGACGGCCTCCATCGGCTTCGGCGTTGCCGCCTGGGCGCACATCCTGCTCGTCCTCGGGTTCGGCGCGTACCTCCCGTACAGCAAGCACCTCCATATCATCAGCAGCGAGCCGAACGTCTACTTCCGCAACCTCGAGCCGCGCGGTGCGCTGCGCAAGATGGACCTCGAGGCTGAGCCGGAGGAGGGGGAGGAGCTGCCGGTCTTCGGGGCGAAGGGCCTCAAGGACCTCACCTGGCGCCACCTGGCGGACGGCCTTGCATGCACCGAGTGCGGCCGATGCATGGAGTTCTGCCCGGCATCGATGACCGGCAAGACGCTGTCGCCGAAGCACTTGATGGAGGGGCTGCGCGACCAGATCGCGGCGGCCGAGACGGCGCTGGCGGCGGCGGCATCGGCGCAGCGGGCGTGGAAGGGCGGAGCGAACGGGGGAGCGGCGGCCTCGGAGGATGCGCTGGGGCTGGCGCGTGCCCGTGCGGAAGAGGCGCTCAGCCTGCCGCTCATGGACAACGCCATCCCCGAGGAGGCGGTCTGGCAGTGCACGACCTGCGGCTGGTGCGTCGAGGGCTGCCCGGTGCTCATCGAGCATGTCGACACCATCGTCGAGATCCGCCGCAACGCGGTCCTCGAGGAGAGCCGCTTCCCGAAGGAGCTCAACGCCGCCTTCCGCAACATGGAGAACGCGGGCAACCCATGGGGCCAGCCGAAATCATCGCGCCTGGATTGGGCGCGGGACCTGGATGTCCCGGTCCTCGGACAGACCGATGCGCCGCGTCCCGCGGCGACCTCCGACGGACGCCGGTGGCGAACGATCCATGAGTCGACACCGACGCACGATCCGTTGGACGGCCGCGTGCTGTTCTGGGTCGGCTGCGCCGGGGCGTTCGACGACCGCAACCGCAAGGTGGTGCGCGCCATGGCCCAGCTGCTGAAGCAGGCCGAGGTGCCCTTCGCCGTGCTGGGGTCCGGTGAGACCTGCACCGGCGATCCTGCGCGGCGGGCCGGCAACGAGTACCTCTACCAGATGCTGGCGGAGGAGAACGTGGCCACGCTTTCCGCTGCCCACGCCGAGCACGGCATCAGCACCGTCGTGGCCACCTGCCCGCACTGCTTCAACACGATCCGCAACGAGTACCCCCAGTTCGGCCTGACCGGCGTGCAGGTCATCCATCACACCCAGCTGCTGGATCGCCTGGTGGCGGAAGGTCGCCTCATCCCCTCGGAGCACAACGAGGCGGTGGTCGCGTACCACGACGCCTGCTACCTCGGCCGCTACAACGAGGTGTACGACGAGGGCCGCCGCGTGGTGGAGTCGGTCCCCGGCCAGAGCGTGGTCGAGATGGACCTCCATCACCGCAAAGGGATGTGCTGCGGCGCGGGCGGCGCGCGGATGTGGATGGAGGAGCGCGAGGGCACGCGCATCAACCACCGGCGGGTCGAGCAGGCGCTGGCAACGTCGCCGGACGCGATCGCGACGGCCTGTCCCTTCTGCCTGATCATGCTGCGCGACGGCACCACCGACCTCGACCGGACCGATGTCGCCGTCCGTGACGTCGCGGAGCTCCTCGCCGATGCGACCGGCGCCTGGAAGCGGGATGTCGGGTCCCCGCGAATTGATGCCCTGCCGCTCGATGTCTCATCTCGACCGTAGACGGCACGTGCGGTACGGTCCTCAAATGCGTATTGCAATTCGCGTGGCGATAGCCGCCCTTGCCCCTCTGGGCGGTTGGCTCGTTGGGGGACTCATCGGTCCGCTGGTTGGGCTCGGCATTGATGCCGCCTCGCCTGATGAGGCCTTTGTGTCTGCTGCTCTGATGACTATCGGGCTCGGAGGCTAATAGGTTTGGTCGTGGGCGGCTGGGTCGGGGCTCGGGTGCTCGTCAGCAACCGGCCGTCTCACTAGCCAGGCCATCCGGCCTCCGCTCTGAGGCAGGTGTCCGCCACGGCCGATTGACCCGCCCCACGGGTCAAGGCGCCAAGGACGGCGGGCTTCTCGTCATTCCGCCCGCCCCACGGGTCAGACCGCGAACGAACTTCGAGCTCCGTCGCGTTCCGCTCGCAGCACGGGTCAAATCGGCACCTGCTTCGCCCGTTGACCCGCCCCACGGGTCAACCACGGAATCCGCCGAACCTCGCGGAATCCGCAAGATTGGGCAATGAATCCCGCGGAAAGTTGACCTCGCAACTGGTCCTGAGTACCATCGGCTCATGGCGGTGCGCACGATTCAGCAGGCCGGACGGCGACCGGTGCTCGACGACCTCGACAAGTCGATCATCAAGTGCCTCCAGCTGGACGGCCGGCGGCCGTACGCGCAGATCGGGCGGGAGCTCAAGGTGCCGGAGGCCACGGTCCGCCAGCGCGCCGAGCGGCTCATCAGCCGAGGCGTCGTGCAGATCGTCGGCGTCACCGACCCGCTGGCCATGGGCTTCCAGCAGCCGGCGCTCATCGGCCTGAAGGTCGACGCCTCGCGGCTGGAGCAGATCGCGGAACGGATCGCTGAGCTGGACGAGGTGACCTACCTGGTCGTGACCGCCGGCCGCTACGACCTCGTCTGCGAGGTGGTGTGCGAGGACAACGATCACCTCCTTCGGGTCCTGACGGATCGGCTCGCGGACATCGACGGCATCCGCTCGACAGAGACCCTGGTCGAGCTGCGATTCGTAAAGGAGAGCTATCAGTGGGGAGCTCGCTAGGAGGTCGACCGTGACGGTCGCCGGTCGCCAGGTCAGTCGCGCCCGCGTCGCCGAGATCGCGGCGCGCGAAGAGCAGGGATACAGGGATCGAACGCCCAAGAGCGCGGCGCTCTTCGAGCGCGCCAGGCAGTCGCTGCCGCTCGGCGTGGCCAGCTCGTTCCAGGCATACGATCCGTACCCGCTGTTCATGGCCGATGCGCGTGCCAGCCGCATCTGGGACGTCGACGGCAACGAATACCTCGACTTCGACATGGCGTTCGGCGTCCTCGCCGCGGGCCACTCCCACCCGATCCTGGCCGAGGCGCTCCAGCATCGGGTCGCCAACGGCACGTGCTACACGTTTCCCGTTGCCGATGGCATCGAGCTGGCGGAGGAGATCAAGGCCCGCTTCGGGGCCGACCTCGTACGATTCAGCAACTCCGGCACGGAGGCGACCATGGACGCCATCCGGGTCGCGCGCGGCTACACCGGCCGGGAGAAGATCATCAAGATGGAGGGCGGCTACCACGGGCACCACGACGACGTGCTCGTCAGCATCCAGCCGCCACGCGAGCTGATGGGGCCGGCCGAGTCGCCCACGACGGTGGCGGCCAGTGCCGGCATCCCGCGCTCACGCATCGCGGAGACGGTGGTCGCTCCGTTCAACGAGCCGGAGATGCTGGCCGCCATTCTCG
>JACCWY010000550.1 GCA_013697395.1 Chloroflexota bacterium
GGCGCAGGACGTCGATGTTCTGCAAGCTCTGCACGTCGATCAGCTCCCCTTTGCTCTTTCGTCTGTCGGTGAACGTCCCTTGACGTACACTGTAAGCTCCGCTCAGCCAGACTAGACATACGCCGTAAGTTTGTCAACCCACCGCGGGAAAGCAACGAGACGGGGAGGTCAGATGACGACGTCGGTTCCGTCCGCCGAAGCTCGGCTCCCCCTGAGCAGGGACCGGGTGCTGAGCGCCGCCATCGCGCTCGCCGACGAGGCTGGGATCGAATCACTCAGCATGCGCAAGCTCGGCCAGGCGCTCGGGGTCGAAGCGATGTCCCTCTACAACCACGTGGCCAACAAGGAGGAGATCCTGAACGGCATCGTCGACATCGTGCTGGGCGAGTTCGAGCTGCCGGCGCCGGGAGGAGCCGACTGGAAAGCCGCCCTGCGCCGCACGGCGATGTCCGCCTACGAGGTGCTCATCCGGCACCCCTGGGCCGCCAGCCTCGTGCTGTCGGCGTCGGGCGTCAGCCAGGCCCGCCTGCGATACATGGAGTCGATCCTCCGGACCCTGCGACAGGCGGGCTTCTCGGCCGAGATGACCGATCATGGCTATCACGCCCTCGAGAGCCACATCATGGGGTTCACGCTGTGGGAGGTGGGCATGGACCTCGGCAGCCGCGAGGATCTCGCCGGGCTGGCAACGGAGTTTCTCCAGGCGCTCCCGCGCGAGAAGCTGCCCTATCTGGCCGAGCACATCGAGCAGCACCTCAAACCGCGCCGCCCCGACGACGAGGGCGAGTTTGCGTTCGGGCTCGACCTGATCCTCGACGGCCTCGCGCGGATCCGGGAAACGGCCTAGGCCATCGCCTCGCGGCGCGCCGCCGCGAAGCGCGGGATCCCCTGCTCGACCATCTGATCCGAGGCCGTGAGGCTGACACGGAACCAGCCCGGCACCTCGACGATGCTCCCCGGGAGGACGAGCACGCGATGGCGCGCCAGCGTCTCGGCGAAGGCGGCGTCGTCCAAAATGGGCGAGCGGGCCATCGTGTAGAACGTGCCCTCCGGCATGGAGGCCTCGTAGCCGAGCTCGCGCAGCGCGGGCACGAGACGGTCGCGACGGCGCTCGAGGGCGCCGATGTCGATCGAGAGCTGCTCGAGGTCCGCCAGCGCGTGCTGCAGAAGGGCGTTAGGAAACGCGTAGCCGCCCGCGAGCTGCTGCACGAGGATCTCGCCGCGCAGCCGGGCCCGCTCCGGAAGCGTCGGGGGCACGGTCAGGTAGCCGATGCGCTGGCCCGGCGCCAGCAGCGTCTTGCCATAAGAGTAGGCGATGATGGTGTGCGGATAGAACTCAGCCGGGCTGTGCGCCGACTGGCCGTCGAACACGATCCGGTTGTACGGCTCGTCCGAGAGGATCCAGACCGGGTGACCGATGCGGTCGGATGCATCGGCCAGGACGGCGGCGAGTGCCTCGAGGGTGCTCGGTCGGTAGACGCGACCGGTCGGGTTGTGCGGGGAGTTCACGATCACGGCACGCGTGCGGGGACCGATGGCGGCGGCGATGCGGTCCACGTCGAGGTCGAAGGCCGGCGGGTCCAGCTTGACCCTGACCGGCTCGCATCCGGACGCGAGGATCAGGAGCTCGTAGAAGAACCAGGGTGGGGAGACGAAGATCACCTCGTCACCGGGCTCGACCAGCGTCCGGATGGCGGCCGCGATCGCCGCGAAACCGCCATTCGTCATCGCGACATCGGCGGGATCCCAGGCCATCCCGGTCCGCGCCGTGAGGCTGTCGGCGACCGTCCGCTGCGAGGCGGGCTCGGAGAGCTTGTAGGCGAACCAGTCCTTGTCCTGCGGAACGACGTGGCGCTGGAGCGCCTCGACATACCCGGGCAGCGGCATCTCCTGGGGGTTGCCGACGGCGAAGTTCGCGACGTCAGGCTCCCTGTTCAACCGGGAGAACGGCCCGCTGAAGAACGAGAGGAACGGCGCGATGCTCTGGTGGAGCCGGTCGCTTGCGCGCGCGGCGGAGGTAGTCATGTCGAGGTCCTGCGTGCTCGGGTGGCTAGGGGCGGATGTTTCGGTTCACGCGGAACAGGTTCGTCGGGTCGTACTTCGTCTTGATCTCTGCCAGGCGCCCGAAGTTGCCGCGATAGGACTCCTTTGTTCGCTCGTCGGTCTCGTCCTCGGTCTGGAAGTTCACGTAGTTGCCACCGGTGGAGTACGACTTCAAGGCCTGCCACGCAGTGCGGACCCACTCGCGGTTGGCGACGTCGGCCCCGGTGTCTGGACCCCACATCGACTGGATGACACAGGCAAAGGCCGCCTCACGGTTGCCCATGGCTCCGTCGTCCTCGGCGCGCTCGTTGAGGGCACCCGAGACCTGGAACAGGACGATCTGGTTTGCGGGCGCCTTGAGGCCGACGAACTGCGCGTTATAGGTCTCGAACAGCTCGTCGCTGAGCCCGGGAAGAAACTCCGACTTCCAGTAGTAGTGCATCCCCTTCGGCTGGGTCGCGTCGAGCAGCGCCTGCTGCGCGACGTAGTCCCTGACCTGGATCATGTCGGCCAGGGGCTCGCCATGGGATTTGATCGGCGCCAGGTCCGCGGTCGCCTGCTCGAGGCTCCCGGAGTGGCACGCGACGATCTGGATGATCGGTGTCCCGTGGGCGGCCTCCGGCAACCAGGGCGCGGGAGGCGCGTTGCGCCTGATCGCGACGAGTGTCAGCTCCCGCGGCGCGGACTCGGCGATCGTGCGATACAGCTCGAGAACGGCATCGGCCTCGGACGCCGGCCAGGCGATCACACCGGCGGTGATCTGCGGGCCGACGTCGTGAAGTCGATACACGAACTCGGTGACGACTCCGAAGTTCCCGCCGCCGCCTCGCAGAGCCCAGAACAGGTCGTCGCTCGCGGTGCGGGATGCGCGCCGCACGCCCCCATCGGCGGTCACGATCTCCGCCTCCTCGAGGTCGTCGATGGTCCACCCGAACCGTCGCGTCAGGTAGCCGAATCCGCCACCGAGCGTGAGGCCCGCGACGCCCGTCGCGGACACGAAGCCGAGCGTCGCCGCCCGGCCCTGCTCCTGGGTGGCTCGGTCGACGTCGCCGAGCGTGCAGCCCGCCCCGACCCGGACCAACCGAGCGTCCACGTCGACCTGGACTGACTTCATCGGCGACATGTCCAGCGTGATGCCGCCATCCGACAGGGCCAGGCCCGCGATGTTGTGCCCGCCGCCCCTGATCGATAGCTCCAGCTCGTTATCGCGGGCGAAGTTCACCGTCCGGAGCACGTCCTCCGTGCTTCCGGGCCGGACGACGACCGACGGCCGCTTCTTGATCATCCCGTTCCAGAGGCTGGTCGCCTCGGCAAATCCCTCAGAGTCGGGATAGAGAAGCGAGCCTTCGAGGGCTGAAGCGAAACCGTCCAGGGTCTCTGCCGCGACCTCTCGTCGGTCTCCCGCGAGACCCGTGATCTGCACAGCCGCCACCTCATCCTCCTCCGGACTTCCGTACCTTGGCCGCTCGAGAGCTCGTCATGGCGTCCCCGGCAGGATTCGAACCTGCGACCGGCCGCTTAGAAGGCGGCTGCTCTGTCCTCTGAGCTACGGGGACCCGCGGTGCGAAGGGTAGGCGGGCGAGGGCGAGCCGACAACCCGCGAGCCGGGCAGGACATCGAGGATGCGATCGCGACGCGACGGAGACAGCCGGGCGTGGATCACCGACAATACGCACGCACGCCGTCCGCACCCCTGGAGCCCAGCACCCAGATGCCCCTCACCGAGCGACCACGCATCAGCGTCATCAATGACAACGCCGCATTTCTTGAGCTCATGTCGGCCATCCTCGACGAGGATGCGGGCTACGAAGTGACCGTGTTCAACGGCGAGTCCACGTCGATCGCCGAGATCGCGGCGGCGGATCCGGGCCTGATCATCGTCGACCTCCTCCTTGGAGGCGCGTCCGGGTGGGAGATCGTGACGCTCGCTCGCGCCCACGAGCGCCTTGCCGGGGTGCCGATCGTCATCTGTTCGGCCGATGTGATCGCCCTCCGTGACCGGGCGGTCGAGCTCGAGCAGATCGGGGACGTTCACGTCCTCGCGAAGCCGTTCGGCATCGACGAGGTGACCGACCTTGCCGAGCGCCTCATCGGCCGCGGACAACCGGTCACGGGCTAGGGCCGGCCATGGCCGACGAGCCGCTCATCACCCCGACCCAGCTGCAGCGTACGCAGATCGATGCCGATCGCGAGCTGCTGAGGGACGAGGACCTCCTCAATGAGGAGCACCTGCGCCGCATGGACCAGGTGCTCCTGCGCCGCAACCTCGACCATGTCCGCATGTTCAGCCGAAAGCTCAGCCTCGAGCTTCAGCAGTACGTCCACCTCTACACGCCCGAGGCGAATGAGCTGCGGCGCAGGATCGAGAAGTACATGGTCATGGAGCGCATGATCGAGCGGGAGATGGCTCGCCGCCACACGTACTGAATCGGCGCCGCGGCATCCGCTTCCCTCAGGCGTTCGCGCCCCGAGGCTTCGAACGTGCTGGCGAGCGGTGGCGGTCGTCGGTTTCTCGCTGCTCGGCGACGCGGGCCAGGACGACCCGCACCCAGCCGGCGAGGCGGGGCATCTCGAACAGCGAGAAGGTCAGTCCGCGTGCCTCGAGCTGGGCGTGATCCCACCCGTGGTACTCGCGACGGGCGGCCACGCCGCACATCTCGTCATACAGCTCGGGCCAGGACGCGCCGTGTCGCTGGTGGCAGTAGCGGATGAAGGCAACCAGGTCGGGGGCAGGTAGGTCTGCCGACGGTTCGGACTGCGATGCGGCGCCGGGCAGCAACGTCCGTTGGGTCATGCGGTGGCACCCCTGCGTGCTTGGACGGTATGGAGATGGATGATGACGTCGGTCCCGCCTCGGAACACGGTCGGAACCGGAGGCGATCGTACGGCGGTTGGCCCCTGATACGGAAGGGGTCTGTCCACCAACTTGTCCACATCCTCGACGCCGGCGCGGCGAAACGGTGGACAGCCCTTCTCGTCCCCGCCCTACTGCCGCAGGCGATGTCGCACCCGGAGTCGGACATCAGTCCAGCTTGTAGGTCCTCACGTAGTCGAACCACGCCGTGAAGCCGTCGCCGCCCATCGACACCAGGCCGATGCGGGCACCGGAGCCCAGGGCGTGGGTCCAGGTTCCCCCACGTTCCCAGGTGGTCCCGTCACGGCTGGTATACGCGGTGTACTCCTCCTCGCCCCCGACGGTGCGCCTGGCAATCCGCAGCCACGTCCACTCGCCGGGCGGCCCGACGACGGTGTTGCCGTAGCGTGGGTACCCCGGCGGCACCGGCGCCACCTCCTTGGCGAATTCGGTCTGCCGGGTCTCCCAGATCGAGACGTGGACGAGCTTGACGAAGTTGTCGTCGTCGCCATAGACGACCAGGCCGGCCTGGACGTAGTTGAAGCAGCAGCCCTCGGGCGGGAGGTCGAGCCGGACTCGGGTCTCGACGATGTAGTCGTGCTTTGGCGCGCGCGTCGTGAGCACGGATGCGTTGTTCGAGTCGACGAACAGGTCGGCCGGCTGCGTCTCGAAGCGGAAGCTCCCGTTTTCCACGCCGTACTCCGAGACGGCAGGGGGACGCACCCAACTCCAACGCGGATGGAGGTTGCGACCGGTGAACTCGTCCGTCGCATACCCCACGTGCGCCTTCGGGCTGTCGGGCGCGACGAAGGTCGGACTGTAGGCCGTCGTCGTGCCGGGCTGCGCCGCCGGCACCGGCATCGGCACATCCGAGGCCCAGAGGCCTCCGCGGACGGCCGGCCAGCCGTCGATCCAGTCGATCGGGTCCAGCAGCATCGGCCGCTTCGTGAATCCGACGATGCCGTCGAAGTACGGGTCGTCGCGGTCGATGGCGTGATAAATCGTCCACCACTGCCCGTCGAAGTCGGTGAAGACGGTGTTATGCCCGGGCCCGACCCAGCGATTGCCGTTCATCGAGAGGACGGGCGTTCCGCCCACCCTGCCCTCCAGGAACGAGGCGCCGGTTCGATCCACGAACGGCCCGAACGGGCTTGCCGAGCGACCCACGAAGACGCTGTATCCGGTCAGCGGACCGTTGCAGCAGTTCGCCGCCGAGACGAACAGGTACCACATGCCATCACGGAACGCGAGCTCGGCACCCTCGTAGCGGTTCGCGATCGCAATCTGCGTCGAGGCGCCGACCGGCTGCAGGATGCCTCCGGCGTCGGGCGCGATCGGCTGCGCGTGGATCCCGCCGTAGTAGCTGCCGTACGCGACCAACAGCCCACCCGGCACATCCCCGTTGCCATCGACCACCTCGGGATCGAAGGTCCAGAAGAAGTTGCAGCCCGCGCCGGCGCGCCTCGGTCCGACGAGGGGCTCACCAGAGTCGGTCCAGGGTCCGAGCGGCGTCGGACCGGTCGCGTATCCGATGGCATTGTCACAGTTGCAACCCGGTTCGCCGCTGACATCGGCCTTCACGTCGGTGATGCCGTAAAGGAGGTAGTAGGTGCCGCCGATGACGTCGATCTCCGGCGCCCACATGCCGGCGGTGGGTTCACCCCACGAGGGCACCGACGCAAACGCATCCCCCTCGTACTGCCACGTCACGAGGTCGGCGGACGAGAGCATGGGCAGCTTGTGGAAGACCGCGCTGCCGTCGGCCGTCTCGCCGTCGTTGAGCGGATCGGTGGTGCAGTAGGTGTACCAGCGGCCCTCGGCGTAGATGGTGGACGGATCGGCGCAGCTCTCCACCACTCCGCCGCCCGGCACGACGGCCAGCAGGGGGTTCTCATAGGTGGTCGCCGCTCGGACGGTGCGTTGGGAGAGCGGGGCCACGTTGACGGCGATGAGTGCGATCGCCACGGCCAGGGCAATCGAGCGGAATCGGTGCGGATGGCAGAAAACGGTTGCGATACGGCCCGAGCAGACCGAATCGAGGCATGCCGGTGTCCGGCTCCGGCCGGGCCAGCGCCACCACAGCGGTCAGTGCGACCGTGACGCCAGTCGACTGCACGGTCGCGCCGGCCTGCGTCGACCTCTACCCGGGATTCGCGGAAGGTGACGTGTATTTCACCATCACCAACGCCAATCCGTACGAGATCACCTTCACCGACATGACGGCGGGCAACATCACCGTGGACGCCGACGACTGCCCGGCGACGAGCATCACCGTCGAGTCGCCGGTGACCGGCCTCAGCCTGGTCGCACCGGCCAGCTCGACCTCGGGCCAACTGTCGATCGATGACGTCGTCACGATGATCCTCGCCGCGCCGGATGGTTGCCAGGGCGCGTCGTTCGACATCGAGCTGACGCTGACCGGCGCCCAGTCCTGACCTGCGTTCGTGCCGAGCCCAGCTCGGCCCGGCGCGACGCGGTCGCGACCTGGACTTGACCTGAGATGCAGGGGCTTCACGGCGTCCGCCGGTTGGGTGGCGTCGCAGCATGCGTCGTCGGCACCCTTGTCGTCGTCGGGCTGAGCGCTCCGTCGGTCCGGGGCCAGGACGGATACACGATCGCCGGCGAGATCGACGGGCTGTTCCCTGGGGCTGACGCGACGCTCGACGCGCGGGTGACCAACCCGCACCCCTTCACGATCCGCGTGATCTCGACGAGCGTGACGGTGCTCGATGCGAACCCCGCGTGTCCAGCCTCGATGCTCGCGATCGGCGACTCGCGGGCATCCTTCGACGTCCCGCCCGGCGGAACCGGCACCGTCCCCCTGGCAGTCCGGATGAGCCTCGGGGCGCCCGATGCGTGCCAGGGCGCGACATGGCCGCTCGAGTTCACGGGGACGGCCGTGGGGATGGCAACCAGCGGCCTGCCGAGCACGAGCATGATCGTCGCGGGAGGTATGGCGCTGGTGGTCATCATCGGGACCGCGCTTCTCGCCGGAGGGCTCCTCGCCGCCGGCCGCCACCGCCGCCGCCATCGACCGAGGGCGCCGTGAGAGCTGCCGGGCGACTCCTGCGGGCAGCCGCCCTGGGTGTCTTCCTGTCCGCGGCCCTGACACAGGCGGCGTCGGCAGCCTGGAGCGCCGCGACGGACCCGGCAGGGGCGGCGCGATCCGCGGCGACGACGATGCCGTCTGGCAACCAGCCATCGGCGACTCTCAGCACGCCCGCAAGCTCGACCGTGAATCTCGCCTGGGCGGCGAGCACCGGCGGCGCTCCGGTGGCGGGCTACGAAGTCCGTTCTTACGACGCCACGAGCGGCACCCCTCGCGCTGTCGGCGCCTCATGTGCGGGCATCGTCGCCGGAACGAGCTGCAGCGAGTCCGATGTCCCCGATGGCTCGTGGCGCTACTCGATCATCCCGCGCCAACAGGCGTGGGCCGGTGCCCAGAGCCAGCTCAGCGATCCGGTGGTCGTCGACTCGAGCTATCGGGCGCTCGTCATGTCTGACGGACCGGCTGCGTACTGGCGGCTCGGAGAGGCGTCAGGCACCACCGCGATCGACGAGATGGGGGCCAGCAACGGGACATATTCGGGAGGGTTCACGCTCGGCGCTGCCGGTGCGCTGGCCAACGATCCAAACACTGCGGTCGATTTCAACGGCTCCACCGGGCAGGTAAGCGTCCCATCGGCACCGACGCTGGCCCTGACGAGCCAGGTCACGATCGAGGCATGGGTCAACCCCGACACCCTCGTGGGTACCCGATTCGTCGTGAACAAGGGCACCTGGTACTACCTGGACATCAACTACGGCACCACCATCTTCGGGATCAACTCGGGTGGGGCGTACCTGTATGTCACGACGCCCACGGTCACCGCCGGCGCCTGGCAGCACCTGATGGGGACCTATGACGGCGCGAACCTCGTGCTCTATCGCAACGGGGTCGTCGTGGCGCAGGCACCAACCACCGGCGCCATCACATCGACCGCGGCACCGGTCCTGGTCTCGCAGGCCTTCGACGGACGGCTCGACGAGGTCGCGGTGTATGGGACAGCCCTGACCCAGGCCCAGGCCCTGGCGCACTACCAGCGCGGGAACGGAACCCGGCCGGACACGGTGATCACATTCCCGGTCCACGACTTCGCGTACAACGACGCTCTCTGGAACGCCTCGTGCGGGTCGAGCATCTGCGGCACGGCTGCCGATACCGGCGGGGGCGTTGCCTCCGTGGCCGTCAGCGTCCGCCAGGGTTCGTCCGGCAACTACTGGAACGGGACCGCCTTCGCCAGCGCGAGCGAGGTGCTGCTGCCCGCGACCGGCACGACCAGCTGGTCGCTCCCATTCCCTGCGGCGAACTTCCCCGCTGAGGGCAGCTACACGGCAAGGGCCGCCGGGACCGATGGCGCCGGCAACACCGGCAGCATGACCACCACCTTCGCGATCGATCGGACGGCTCCGACGGTTGCAGTCACCTTCCCCGCCGCGGGCGGCGCGTACGCAAACGCGTCGTGGAACGCCGGGTGCGCATCGCGTATCTGCGGGACCGCCGCCGACACCGGCAGCCAGGTGACCGCGGTCTCGGTCAGCATCCGTCAGGGCTCCGGCAACTACTGGAACGGCACCAGCTTCGGCAGCGCAAGCGAGGTCTTCCTGACCGCGGCCGGCACGACGAGCTGGACCCTTGCCTTCCCCGCCACGAACATCCCGGCCAATGGCAGCTACACGGTGCGCGCGGTGGCAAGGGACCTCGCCTTCAACTTCGGTGAAACGTCGAGAACCATCACGATCGATCGCACGGCGCCGACCGTGGCGACGACCTTCCCCGCATCCGGCGGCACCTACAACAACGCGTCGTGGAGTGCGGGGTGCACGTCGACCATCTGCGGCACCGCCGCCGACGTCGGCAGCAGCATCGCATCGGTCAGGGTCAGCGTCCGGCAGGGGTCAGGCAACTACTGGAATGGCACCAGCTTCGGCAGCGCCAGCGAGGTGCTGTTGACCGCTACCGGCACCACGAGCTGGAGCCGCGCCTTCCCGGCCACGAACTTCCCGGCCGACGGCAGCTACACGGTGCGCGCAGTGGCCACCGACCTCGGCGGCAACACGGCTGCCGCGTCGACGACGTTCACCATCGACCGGACGAGCCCGGTGCCCACGGCGATGACATTCTTCGACGCCGACGGCTTGGTCACGCCGGGCACCGACGAGGTGCGGATCACGTTCTCCGAGCCGCTCAGTGTCTCCTCGCTCTGCTCGGCGTGGAGCGGGAGCGGCGACCAGGCGATCGGCGGGGCGGGCGTCGTTGGGACCCTCACCAACAGCGGGTCGAACGACGTCCTCACCGTGACGGCCGGCGGCTGTACGCTCCATTTCGGCTCGGTGGCGACGGGCGGCGACTACCTGCCAGTGCTGAGCGGCAACGCGACGTTCTCGGGGAACACCGCCGCAACGGAGTCGCGCGTGACGTGGACAGCCGCCACGCGGATGCTGACGGTCCACATCGGATCCCAGGCGAGTGGCGGGCTCCTCAACATCCTGGGACAGTCGGCCGGCACCGCGACGTACACGCCGGATGCGTTGATCACCGATCTCGCCGGCAACGGCGTGGTGACGAGCCCGTTCAGCTCGGCCGGCCAGCGCCTCTAATCATCGACGGATCGGCAGCCCGATATCGGGGCTGGCTCTTCGCGGAAGACCTCGAGCAGGACGGCGCCAGGATCTCGTCGGACGGTTCACGTCGTCCTGCGGCCGGCCAGCGCAATACCGGCCATCTCGCGACACTCGGCGAGCGTGACGGCGGCCAAAGCATCTCGGACATCGGCCACGGCGGAGGCGGACATCGACAGGCTCGAGACGCCGAGCCCGACGAGGACCGGTGCCAGGGTCGGCGAGGCGGCGGCCTCGCCGCAGATGCCGACCGATTTGCCCGCCGCGAGGCCAGCCTCAGCGGTCATCCGGATAAGGTCGAGCAGCGCCGGTTGCCACGGATCCAGCAGGTCGGCCAGCTCGCCGGCCATCCTGTCCGCCGCCAGCGTGTACTGCGCGAGGTCGTTGGTCCCGATGCTCAGGAAGTCGGCATGCACGAGGAGCTCGGCGGCACGCAGAGCCGCTGACGGGATCTCGACCATCGCGCCAGCGACGGAGAGGCCGTGCTGGCGAGCAAGGTCCGTGAACCACTTCGCTTCGGACGCCGTGGCCACCATCGGCGCCATGACCCAGACGACGGCGGCTGTCTCGTGCTGAGCACGTGCGAGGGCAGCGAGCTGGTCCGTGAGAACCTCGGGAGAGCGACGGGCGGTACGAAGACCGCGGAGCCCGAGAGCTGGATTGGGCTCCCCATCCTGGTTGAGGAACGGCAGGGGCTTATCGGCTCCGGCATCGAGGGTGCGAACGACGATCTTGCGGCCCGCCATCGCCTCGAAGACGCCGGCGTAGAGCGCGACCTGTTCGTCGACCGACGGCGCATCCTGCCGGTCGAGGTAGAGGAACTCGGTCCGGAAGAGGCCGACACCCTCGGCGTCGACCTCGGCGATCGAGGCGGCTCCGCCGGCGTCGCCGATGTTGAGCAGCAGCGCGACCGGGTGGCCGTCTGACGTCCGGCCGGGCCCGCGACTTGCCGCCCGCGCAGCGCGACGCAGCCCTTCGCGACGATTCGTATCGACCGCCTCGTCCGGCGTGATCCCGACGCGGATCTGGCCCGTGCCGCCGTCGACGGCGACGAGCTCGCCCTCACGCAGCGTTGCCGCTGCCGCGCATGCGACGACAGCCGGCAGCCCAAGGCTGCGGGCCAGGATCGCCGTGTGGCTCGTCGGTCCACCTCCGACGGTGACGAGCGCCAACACCCGCTCGGGGTTGAGCGTCACGGTATCGGCCGGGGCGAGGTCGTCGGCGACGAGGATGAAGGGCCGGTCGCGCTCGGGCAGGCCGGGCATCGGCTGTCCAATCAACCGGGCAACGGTCCGATCCCGGACGTCCTCGAGGTCCCCGACGCGCTCCGCCATGTACCCGCCGAGCTCGAGGAGCATCACCCGGAACTCGTCCACGGCCCGGTCGACCGCCCACGCGGCCGGTTGGCCATCCGCGATCGCCGTTCGAATCGCGTCTTCGAGAGACGGGTCGCGGGCGATCATCGCGGTCGCCTCAAGCACCGCCGCGGCGCCGGGGATCGCAGTCGCGGCAGCGCGACGGTCGAGGTCCTCTGCGGTGAGGGCAAGTGCCGCGGTCGCAGCCTCTGTCTCGGCATCGGGGTCGACGACATCGGGACGGTCGGCGGGCAACCGAGGTGGCCGACTCATGAGCGCCACGGACCCTGCGGCGGTGCCGGGGCAGACACCGATGCCCTGGAGGGGCTCCTCCGCCAGTTCTGGCCGCGGTCCACCCACGGTCGTCACAACGGCTTCACGCCGGATCGTCGTGGTCCTCGGCGACCACGAGCGCAACGGCGGCCAGCGCCTCCTCGGCACCTTCGCCCTCGGCCTCGAGCACGACGGTATCGCCGTTCCTCGCGCCGAGTGCCAGGACGCGAAGGATGCTCCGGGCGTCGACCGGCGCTCCCTCGCTCTTCCGGATCGTGATCTTCACCGGCTGCGCCGCCACGGCTTTGACGAAGAGTGCTGCCGGTCGGGCATGGAGGCCGACCCGGGAGCCGACGATGACCTCGCGCTGCGCCATGACGAATTCCTCCGTGCGCCGGATCCCTGAGTCAGGGTTCGATTGTGACCTTGATGCCTTCGCCGCGCGACACGATGCCGATCGCATCGAGCACGCCGTCGAGCGGGAGCCGGTGAGTGATCAGGTCCCCCACCGGCACCTCGCCGCTCGCAATCAGGGCCAGGGCCTGCTTATTGTGGGCCGGGCTGGACCCATTGGCACCGAATGCGCGCGTCCTCGACCTGGACGATCTGACGGTCTGTCATGAGTTCGGTCATCATGTTGTTGCTCCAATCCCTCGGCTAGAACCCGAGGACCTCGTCCACGAAGACGACGGTGATGCGGCCGGACGCGATCTCGCGGTTGATGACGAGGATCTTGTTCACGCCGCTGTGGATGCGGTAGGCGGCCTGGGCGCGGGCGTCCTCGGACGCCTGGACGTCCCTGCTGAGGGCACACGCCACGCTCATGCGTCAGCTCGAGACCGATCTCGAAAAGGAGACCGGCCTGGCCCTCGCCGACTTGGACGTGCTCGCTCACCTTGCAGTGGCCGGCGGTGAGCTGCGCATGACGGAGCTGGCGGCGCTGGCGCTCATCTCACGCTCGGGCATGACCCGCCGGGTGGCCCGGCTAGTCGATGAAGGCCTAGTTCGTCGCACCAGCTCCGATACGGACGCCCGTGGCGTCGTCGTCGCGCTGACCGATGCGGGCGTTGCCGGCCTCGCCGAGACCGCGCCGGTCCATGCGCGCGGGATCTCGGAACTGTTCGTCGCGCACCTCGATGATCAGGAGCTGGCCGTTCTCCAGCGCGCCCTCGACAAGGTCACCATCGACTGCACGTTCGGCTGAGAGCCGAAAATCCTCCCGCCGCGGGAACCCGTGCCGTCAGCCTCTGCCGGGTCTCTCCGCGGGCGACATCGTGGCCAGCTTGGCGGCTTCGCGGGTGTACTCAACGAGTGCTGACTCCGGCATAGGTTCGCCTGGTTGGTATGTCACGAAACGCACCTTGCGAAGGTTGAGGTGGGCGCGCCGTGGAGCAGGTTGTCCGGATCGGTCATCCAGGCGCCGTACTCGAACCCGAGGTGGACGTGCTCGACCTCGGGCGCGACGAACGCGAAGTACCGCGTCCGCTTCCCGACCGGGACGTCGTAGCCGATGAGGCGCCAGCCAGGTCGGACGCGTTCGATGGCGTCGGGAACGGCCTGCGTGACGACAGCGCACAGCCGCCCGGCGGCACTCCGGATGCCGGGCGGATAGCCCTCGAGGAAGAGCTCGGGCGGGATTGGGTCCACTTCCAGATGATGAGTTGTGCGTCGATCGCGTGCACGTAGGGGCGCTTCACGGCCGCTTCGCAGGGAGGGTCGAAACGAAGTCAAATCCTCGCTTGAGCCATGCTCCCAGGGCCGCGGGCGCTCGGTAGCCCTCCGGAGCGACAAGCACGTACCCCATCAAGAGCCGACCAGCGAGCTGCATCGGCCGCGCGTCGGGCTGGGCCAGGGACGACTCGTGAGCCGCCGGTCCGACGCGAATCATCAGGTCCGAGCCGGTGACGCCGCAGCACAGGTGGCCTGCCACCATGAACGAGCGCCCGCCGACCATCCGCTTCTCGACGACGTCCGGGCGCCCCACCAT
>JACCWY010000004.1 GCA_013697395.1 Chloroflexota bacterium
TCCGGCCTTAGATCCGTCAAGAGGTCCGGACCCGAATCTGACGTTGGGGTGGCCGATGGCTCATTCGCCTGCGCCGCGCTGACAAGTCCGATGCGCGGCTCCGACGCGATGCCTGGCATCGCCGATAGCGAGGTGGCCGCGATCCCGAGAAGCACCAGAAGATGTCCTGCGAAGCGCGACCTGCGCGGGCGATGTGCAGGCTGCTCCTCGGGCAATGGATGTCTCTCCTGGGGCGCGTGCCATGCTGGACCGGCTGCCCCACGGTGGTTGGGCCGGGTTTCCCACCACCTTTTCGTCGATAAAGACAGCGACAGCGGTGTCGTAGATAGAATAGCGGAACGTCTGCCATGCCCGCATCCGGCGTCTTCACATGAACTGCGGGTGGGTAACGCCGTTCCGGTACCGCACGTCCAGCCTTGACTCAATACGTATCGAACGACACGGCGACTGGTCTATGAGGTCGAACCCTGCAGTGTTTGGTGATCCGGTCACCCTCCTAGCGGCGTTGGCGGGCGGCATCGTCGGCGTGGTGCTCATGGTCAGGCTTGGCGCCTGGCGAGTTTCGCCCAACGAATCAGCGCCCCCGATGGAGTCGATCGTGCGGCCAACCGGGTATGCCTCGCGCCACGCTCCTTCGGCCGCGCCGATCCTTACCGCCCTCGGTGTGGCTGCGTTCGGGATTGGGCTGGCTCTTGGGACGGCTGACGGGAGGCTTGATGTTCTTCCGCTGATCCCCGGCATGCTGCTGTTGGTGGCAGCCCTGTTAAGCCTGCGCCGCCGGTCGCGTCAGGGACTCGAGCAGACAGCGGTCGAAGGCGAGGAGCCGGCTGACTTGGCAGCACGCCACAGGCCCTGAAACCAGGCCGGAGGCGATAGCTAGAACCGATTGCCGATTAGCCCGAGCACGTACTTTCGTAGGGCTGCGACGCGGATTGATCGGCATCTGGAGTCCTCCTGACGATCGGCAAATCGGATCACCCCGGGGCCATGCCTTCAGTCGATGATCGCTTCGATACTGCGCGCCATCGCGTCATAACGCAGGCGGCCAAAGGCGCGGGAGTCGATGGTCCCGCCTCCATTCACAAAGTAGTGGGTCGGTGTGCCGATCGCTCCGTACGCGTTCAGCGCGGTGCCGTCGGTGTCGATCAGGACTGTCCATGGCAGGTCGCGCTCGTCGACGTAGCGCCGGACGTCCCTGCGGTCCTCTCCGATGTCGATGGCCACGATGGTGAGCTTGTCACTGTATTCCACGAAGGCCCGGCGCAGGTCCGGCTCCTCGAGTTGGCAGGCATGGCAGTAGGTGGCCCAGAACACGATCCACACCGGCCGTCCACGGTACTCGCTTAGGTCCGCCGGTTGCCCATCGAGGTCGACCAGCGCCAACGTCGGACCGCTTGGTCGGTCGCTCAAACCCGGTGCGGGATCGCGCTCAGCGAGGCCGCGCTCCGCCGCCTCATCCTTCAGCAGCGCCTCGCCGGTGAGGGTTAGGCCCTCGGCGGGCGGGCTTCCGAGCGGGCGCGTGATGATGAAGAGCAGCCCCGCGGCGGTGGCGAGGGAGATCGAGACGGCCGCCAAGCGCAGCCACAAGATCGGTCGGTGCCGTACCAACTTGCCAAGTTGGCGCGCAAATGTTGGCTTCATGGTCTGCTGGGTTGAGGGCTGGCGTCGCTGGCTTGGCTCATCAACGAGGGCAGCTGGTCCGCGAGCACCGCGCCTGTCACCGCCCCGTATTGCTTGTAGCGCACCAGCCCACTGCGGTCGATGAAGAACGACTCAGGTACGCCAGTAACGCCGTAGTCGATCGAGATGCGACCGTCTGGGTCGATCAGGTTCGGCCAGCCACCGTCGCCATAGCGGGCGAGGAACGACCCCGCGTCGCGGACCGTGTCCTGGTAGAGCACGCCGAGAATCACCAACTCGTCGTACTGCTCCTGGGCTCTCAGGAGCACGGCGTGCTCAGCGATGCACTCAAAGCACCAACTTGCCCAGAAGTTGACGATAATCGGCCGGCCACGATACGCCTCGAGGTCTACTACCTCGCCACTCATACTGGCTGCCGAGAATGATGGCGCTGGCCGGCCGATGAGGGGGGACGCGATGGCTCTCGGATCGCGACCCAGACCCTGAAACAGAATCCACGCCACCGGCAACACGAGAAGCGGGACGGCACCCATTCGCAGGAGGCGCATCTCGAGAGCCTACTACGACCCTGTAGCGGAATGCAGAGCCCAGCTGCTCGGCCTCGGCTCGTCGAGGAGGTCTCGTACCCGCTCCACGATCATGTCTCCGAGCGGCAGTCGGCTGTCAAACGCCGTCGAGAGATACCAGCGCCGCTGTCCGTCAGGGCCGATGATGTAGATCCCAGGGCTGTGTACGACCTGGTCCGGGTGCTCCGGCTTCGATGCTTCGGCGAACATGCCCCACGCATCGCGAGCCGACCGGAGCTCCTCAGGCGTACCGGTCAGAAAGTGCCAGTTGGGAACATCGGACATGCCCCACTCCGCCGACGCCTGGGCGATGTCCGCCTCCTCGCTGAAGCCGTCGTTGACGTTGATTGCCAGAAAGTCGACAGGAGCCTGGTCGCCAAGGGCCGTCGATGCAGACCGGACGTGCTGCGCGGTGAGCGGGCAGATGTCGGTGCAGTGCGGGTCAAGGAATGCGAGAACGACCACCCGGCCGTTGAGCTCGGAGAGCTGGATCGTCGCACCATCCTGATCAGCCAGGCTGAAGTCCGGCGCCGCACCGGACAGTTCGGTCCCCTCGTATGGCTCGGGCTCGCCGGCGACCGGTCGGTTGGAGCCGCAGGCGCCGAGAACGATGACCGAGAGGAGTACCGCCACGGGCAGGCTGGGTTGTCGCAATGTGAGCATGGCTCCCTGTCTTTGGGGGGCGCCTACGGACCGGGCCAGCTCATGCCCCCATCCGCCGAGCGGTAGAAGCGGGTGGCTTCATCCACAACCGCCACGGCCAACGGGTCATCCGGTAAGACCGCCACCGATAGCACCGCGACATCAAAGCCTGTCGCCTCCCACGATCGGCCACCGTCACGGGAGAGGCGGAGTCCCGCACCGGTAGCGGCGTACAGGACGCTGCCATCACCCGCCGCGGCGATGCCGCCGGCGAGCGGAGCGCCGGGATAAGCCAGCGCCTCCCACGTCGCGCCGCTATCGGCGCTGCTCACCAGCCCATCCGGCCCCACCGCCGCCAGCATCGTTCGTTCCTCCTGTCGGTATGCCGCCAATGCTCCCCAGTTACCCGCCTGACGCAGCTCCCATTGTCGCCCTCCATCCACCGTCTCGAACAGGCCGAAGCCGGCGGCGAACGTCCAGGCGTGCTCTGGATCGGCCGGGTCGACTGCAAAGGCGTGGAGATCCAGGCCGGGGAGGTCGTTTGGCACGTCCTGCCAGCTGGCACCACCGTCAACGCTTTCGACATACAGGTCGTGCCCGGCGATCTGCGTCCTGCCGCCGGCGGTGGTGCGCACGTTCATTGCGTCGCCCGCTGCGAGCGTGGCGGGCTGCCAGCTGATCCCCCCGTTGCGCGACTCCAGCAAGCCGCCGTGGTGTCCGAAAAGCAGATGGGTGGAGTCGTCAGGGTCAAAGGCCAACGAGTGGACATCCGCGGTGCCAAGCGTGGCCCAAGCGGTCGGGGTGTCGCCGCCACCGCCGCCTGAGAGATTCACGACTGCGACCCCTGCCAGCGCCAGCGCCACGAGTGCCCCGACTGCGAGGATCCAGCGTCGCCCGATCCAGCGCGACTCGGACGCCCCCCTGCTGGATCGTGCCG
>JACCWY010000023.1 GCA_013697395.1 Chloroflexota bacterium
TGGCGCGGCCGCGTGCCGGCTATCGGCCGTGTCACCACCTCCCCGTCGCGGACGCGGACCAGCAGCTCCGGCGAAGCGCCGACGACCGCGGCACCCGGTGCGACCGCCGCGAGGTCCAGGTAGTACAGGTACGGGGACGGGTTGATCCGGCGCAGGGACCGATAGATCTCGATCGCGCTTCGCCGTGTCGGCACGCTGAAGCGGCGGGCGAGCACCGTCTGGAGCATCTCGCCGGCGTGGATCTCGGCCACCAGCTGCGCGACGCCGCGCTCGTAGCGAATGCGCGCGGCCGGATCGATCTCCTTCGGCACGACCGCTGCAGCGAACGTGGCCGGCACCTCGCCCTCGGCGGGCGACGACAGCGTCCGAGCCACCTCGTCCAGGCGCTCCCGGGCGCCAGGTCCTTCGAGCGTCGCCACCCGCGCCACCTGCGCCAGGTGGTCGAACACGATCACCGATGACGGCAGGTGAAAGACCGCGTCGGGCATCTCGAGAGGATCGGTGGGGGGCACCGGCAGGCGCTCCCAGCCGGCCGCGGCCTCGTAGGCAAGGTAGCCGACGCCGGAGGCAAGCGGGAAGGCCGGATCGCCGGCCATCGGCTCCACCTCGGGTAAGGCCCGCCGAAGCACCTCCAGCGGGTCGCCGTCACCATCGCGAACGATGAGCGTCCGGCCGTGGACGCCGGCGATCGAGTAGCGACCGTATCGGGCTCCGCCCTCGACGCTCTCGAGCAGGAACGCGCAGCGCTCGCCGAGCCGCAGCGCGGCTGCGACCGGCGTCAGAGTATCGGCCGCCAGCTCGAGACTGGTCACGCGGGTTGGTGCTGCGGTCGTCATCGGTCCTGCTCTCGGGTACAACGAAGCCTCCATCCGGATCAGGGACGGAGGCTCATTTCCGCGGTGCCACCCTTGGTTCGGACCGGTGCGGTCCGCACTTGCTCGCACGGGCCGCGGTGAGGCCGATGCGCTGGCCGATCTAACGGTGGCCGTCCGTCGCCGCCTATCCGCCTCCTGGCAGCCGGGCGTATATACGCATATACGCCGCGGCCCGAGGGAGACTCGGAGCGAGGCTCGCGGGTCCATTCACCGATGCCGTACCACGCCGGCTTGCACCATCCCGGCGTCGCTGCGCTGGCCGTGCGACCGACTACTCGTCCCGGTCGACGCCGTCTTGAGTTGGAGCCGCATGCTAGGTTCGCGACGGGTCGCCCGTCAAGGCTCGGGGCGCGACCGTCCGAGGACCCCGCTCAGGAGGGCGTAGCCTTCCTCCGTCCCCGGCCATCGCCTTCGAAGCTCGTCCGTGCCAAGCCGCCGGCGGACATACCTGAGGACCAGGATTGCCACCACCACATCGTCGAGCGGGCCGAGGATGGGAATGAACTCGGGAATGAGGTCGATCGGGTTGATCAGCCAGGCGAGCAGCCCGATCAGCGCGAGCCGAACGCCGACAGGTGTCCTCCGATCGGCCAGGAGGTTCCGCACGAGGCGCAGCACGTCCGGGACGATACGGACCAGCTGACCGAGCCCTGCCCCGCGCGGTCGGAATACCCAGAGAATGGCCACGAACAGGAGCCAGACGGCGAGCAGGCTCCCCACGATTACCGCCAAGATTCGCAGGTCCACGCGCAGATGGTGCTTGAGATCACAACCGTGCCGCAACCCAACCCGAACCGATGCGGCGCTGACCACGGCGAGCCGCGCGCGTACGCTCCAATGCATGGAGATCATCGAACCGACGACCCTTCCGCGTCGCGACTTCTCCGTGTTCTCGGTCCGCGACGGGCGCCTGGCGCCGGTGACCTGCGTGGCCTGTGGCTGCCGCCTGGAGCGACACGACGACGACAGCTGGTGGCATTTCGCCGGACGAGGGAATCGGGATGCGCGAGGCTGCATCGTGGATTGCGCCGAGCGGCCGCACTACGCGCCCGGAGGCATCGCCGCCCGTTGACGCTGGTCCCGTGACGACGTCACGGGAGGCCGGCGAGGGTGCGAGACGGGCCGAGCCACGCGGCATCGGCAGCGCCGGCGCGCGCGATCCCCTGGCCCGCGAGGTCAAGCTGCTCGGTGCCCTGCTGGGCCAGGTCATCGTGGAGCAGGAGGGCCCTGATCTCTTCGACCTCGTCGAGCAGTTGCGGCGCGCCGCCATCCGCGGGCGCCGCGCCGGCCCCGAGGAGACCATCGAGGCAGCGCTGCACGCCCTGGATGGCCGTCCCGCCAGCGAGCTGCTTGCCGTTGCGCGGGCCTTCACCGCCTACTTCCTGCTGATCAACCTGGCCGAGGAGAAGCACCGGCTGCGGACGCTCCGCAAGCGCGAGCGTTCGAGCCGGCGAGCGCCCCTGGCCGATGGGATCGGCGCCGCCATCCTTCGCCTGCGTCGCGACGGCATGACTCGCGACGAGGTGCGAGCGCTGGCCGCCCGCATGCGCCTGAATCCGGTCCTCACCGCCCATCCCACCGAGGCCCGGCGGCGGACGGTGCTGGTCGCCCAGCGGCGACTGTATCGCCTCCTCGATCGGTTCGACGACCCGCGGCTGACGCGCTCCGAGGACCGCGAGGTGCGCCGAAGGCTGCGCGAGGAGATCAGCCTGCTGTGGCAGACGAGCCCGGTCCGCGCACAGCGACCCACGCCGCTGGACGAGGTGCGCGCCGCGATGGTCTTCTTCGACGAGACGCTCTTCGCCGTCACCCCGCGGCTGTACCGGGCGCTCCAGGACGCCATGGGCGGGACCGATTCCGACGCCGTGGCGACTCCGTTCCTGCGCTGGGGCTCGTGGATCGGTGGCGACCGCGACGGCCACCCGGGCGTGACGGCCGAGGTGACGCGCCGCACGATCCGGATCCAGGCCGACCACATCCTCCGCGGATACGGCAACGTGGTCGAGCGCCTGCAGCAGACGATCGCCATCTCGGACGAGCAGGCGGGCGTGCCGGAGGCCTACCGGCGCCACGTGACGGGGATGGGCAGGGCTTTTCCACGCGTCCGCGCCGACCTGGCGCGTCGCTTCGGTGGCCAGAGCTACCGCCAGGCTCTCGGGATCATGGGCGAGCGGATCAGCCGCACCCGGGCGCGGCTCGTCGGCGGTCCCGGTACGCCTCGCGGCGGATACGGGTCGCCCACGGAGCTGCTGGAGGACCTTGGCCGGATGCAGCAGTCGCTCCGTCGCCATGGAGCCGATCGCGTGGCGGCCGGCGAGGTCCAGGACCTGGTCTGGCAGGTCGAGACGTTCGGATTCCACCTTGCTTCGCTGGAGATCCGCCAGCACGCCGACGTGCACACAGCCGCGCTCGAGCGGCACCGCTCGGGCGGGCCGGTGGACGAGCCGGTGGACGCGTCGGGCGTCACCCTCGATGAGGTCCTTGGCACGCTGCGGATGCAGCGCGAGATCGGCCTGCTGTTCGGCCCCGAGGCCTCGTGCCGCTACGTCATCAGCTTCACGCGGCGAACGGCGGACGCTGTCGGCCTGCTGGAGCTGGCCGCCGTGGCCGTCCCCGACGTTCCGCCGTCCCGATGGCTCGACGTCGTTCCGCTCCTCGAGACACACGAGGAGCTGGCGGGCGCGAGTCGCTTCCTCAACGACCTCTTCGAGGATCCGGCGTATCGGTCCCACCTCGCCGACCGTGGCATGCGGCAGGAGGTGATGCTGGGCTACTCGGACTCGAACAAGGAATCGGGCTACCTGTCGGCAGCCTGGAACCTGCATCGGGCCCAGGAAGGGCTCGTCGTCGCAGCCGGGCAGCACGACGTCGAGCTGACCCTCTTCCATGGGCGTGGCGGCACCATCGGTCGCGGCGGCGGCCCGGCGAACCGGGCAGTCCTGGCACAGGCGGCCGGATCGGTCGACGGCCGGCTCAAGCTGACCGAGCAGGGCGAGGTGATCGCCGAGCGCTACCCGAGTCCGCAGATCGCGCAGCGCCACCTGGAGCAGATGACGAATGCGCTGCTGCTGAGCTCCCGGCCGGGACACGACGAAACCACGGCGGAGCGGCTCGACCGCTGGCGACCGCTGATGGCCGAGCTGGTCACGCTGGCGGAGGACGCCTACCGGCAGCTCGTCTGGCAGGATCCCGACTTCGAGGCCTTCTTCGTCCGGGCGACGCCCATCGCGGAGATCAGCCGGATGGAGCTCGGATCGCGGCCGGCGCGTCGGGCGACCGCCGCGCCGTCGCTTGCCTCGCTTCGCGCAATCCCGTGGACCTTCGCGTGGGCGCAGAGCCGCACGAACCTGCCGGCCTGGTACGGCGTTGGAGCGGCGCTGGCTGGATATGTCGACCGGAGAGGCGCTCGCGGTCGCGAGGAGCTCGAAACCGCCTACCGCGAGTGGGCGTTCTTCGGATCGGTCATCGACAACGTCGAGCTCGGCCTGGCCATCGCCGACCCGATCGTCGCCGCCCGTTATGCCGGCCTTGCCGGCGCCGATGGGTCGATGCGCCGCATCGGCGACACCATCCGGGCCGAACGACTGCGGACGGAGGTGGAGGTCCTGCGGCTGACCGGCAGCACGCACCTGCTCGACCGCAGCCCGCGCCTCCAGCGCAGCGTCGAGCTGCGCACGCCCTACGTGGACGTCCTCTCCGAGCTCCAGGTGCGCGGGCTGGCCCGCCTCCGGGGCGGTTCGCTCGGCGCCGATGAGCGCGCTGCCACCGAGCGCCTCCTGCAGCTCACGGTAAGCGGCCTGGCGGCCGGGCTCCAGCACACCGGTTGACCCGATCCGTCACCATGGCGCGGCCATGACGGAGCCGCAGAAGACCGCAATCGTCACCGGGGCCGCCGCCGGCATCGGCCGAGCGATGGTCGAGCGGCTGGTGGCCGATGGATGGCGGGTGATCGGGGTGGACCGCACGGGAGCCTCGCTCGACGGCGCCGAGCTGCTGGTGGGCGACGCCGCCGATCCGTCGGTGCTGGCGTTAGCCCTCGAGCGCTGCGGCGGCTCGCTGGATGCACTGGTCTGCTCGGCCGGGATCCCGCCCTCGGGCCCGTGGGAGAGCCGCGAGCATTGGGACGAGGTCATCGCCGTCGACCTCACAGCGCCGTACGAGGCGCTCCGCATCTGCATGCCGGGCCTCGTTGCGGCCCGTGGCTCGGCGGTGCTGGTCGGCAGCATCGTCGGCGCGATCGAGGGCTCCCTGCGCTCCCCCGCCTATGCCGCCGCCAAGGCGGGCCTGGAAGGACTGGCGCGCTCGATGGCGGTCATCGGCGCATCCGACGGCGTGCGTGTCAACGTGGTCGCGCCCGGTGCCATCGCCACCGACTTCGACGAGCGACTGTTGCCCGCCGATCGTCGAACCGACGTCCCGCTCGGCCGGATGGGGACCGCCGAGGAGGTGGCGGCAGTCATCGGCTTCCTCATCGGCCCGGAGGCAAGCTACGTCACCGGGGCCATCTGGCCGGTGGACGGTGGGCGAGTGGTCCTCTCGACCGCCGATGCCGAGCGCATGCGTTGACGACTCCTAGACGGTCTCTGCCATCGTCCTCCTGGCCCTCGTCCGGAGGGTTCGGGCGGCGCATCCGCATTTCGCGAGGCCGTCTCTCGTGGCGGGATCCGCGTCGATGGCGAGTTCGTCGATGGCGGGGCGAGGGACGTTCCGTTGCGCGACGGCGACGCGATCGAGCTCCAGTCTGATTGAACGCGTTCATTCGCGGCAACACGGATGCGGAGATCGTCCGACACCGGATGCCACGTGGATTGGCCCTACGACCGGCGAACGGATCTCGCGACGCCCAAGTCGGTCGCATCGGCTCATTCGGTGGTCGATCGGCCATCTGGGTTGGCGCCACGACCGGCGGACGCCTCGAATCGATGCGTTCATCCCGATCGGCCGGTCCCAAGGCCAACTGGGTTGGCAGGACCACCCGCGAGCGGTCACGGTTCTCGGTGATCGGCCGACGGTCACCGTTGACATCGGCTCACCCGCCATCTACGCTCCGCCATCCAATGTCACAGATGTGGTTTTACGGCTAGCGGGTACGAGGCAGGCGGGTAGATCCCGCCGGCGAAGGCACTCGTGCCCGCAGACGCAGGAAGCGAAAGCTCCTGCGTCTTTTGTTTCCCGGGCGGGCTGAGCGGAAAGGCAAGACCGATGATCGTGGTGATGCGTCCGACGGCGACGCAGGAAGAGGTCGACGGGGTCAGACGGATCGTCGAGGAGCATGGGCTCGAGGCGTTCCTCAGCGTGGGCGAGGAGCGGACCGTGATCGGCGTCGTCGGCAGCGACGTCGAACGCGTGAGCCACCTCGGCACGCTGCCGGGCGTGGAGCAGGTGATCCGCATCAGTTCCCCGTACAAGCTGGCCAGCTCGCAGCACCAGCCCGAGCGAACCCGGGTGCGCGTCAACGGCGTCGAGCTCGGGCTCGGCCAGGAGCTGGTGGTCATGGCCGGCCCCTGCGCGGTCGAGTCGCGCGACCAGCTCATGGAGACCGCCCGCACGGTCAAGCGCGAGGGTGCCCGCGTCCTGCGTGGGGGCGCCTTCAAGCCGCGCACTTCGCCGTACTCGTTCCAGGGCCTCGGCCTGCCGGCCCTTGAGCTGCTCCACGAGGCGCATGACTCCTACGGCCTGCCGGTCATCAGCGAGATCGTCGACCCCGCCGACGTGCCGGCCTTCGAGGAGCACGTCGACATCATCCAGGTCGGCGCTCGCAACATGGCGAACTTCGTCCTGCTCAAGGCGGTCGGCCAGAGCCGCCGCCCGGTCCTCCTCAAGCGCGGCCTCTCCGCCACGATCGAGGAGTGGCTGCTCGCTGCCGAGTACGTCCTGTCCGCCGGCAACCCGAACGTCATCCTGTGCGAGCGCGGCATCCGCACCTTCGAGACCGCGACCCGCAACACGCTCGACCTCTCCGCGGTCCCCGTCCTGCGCACCCGAACGCACCTGCCGATCGTGGTCGATCCGAGCCACGGAACCGGCCACCGCGCCCTCGTTGGACCGATGGCCCTGGCGGGCGCCGCCGTCGGAGCCGACGGCCTGATCATCGAGGTCCATCCGGACCCGGCGAACGCCCGGTCCGATGGTGACCAGAGCCTCGGCTTCGAGGACTTCGGCGCGCTGATGGACGAGCTGCGCCGCCTCCAGTTCGTCCGCTCGGCCGACGTGGATGCGGCTCCCGCGCCTGCCGTGGCGGCGACCGGCGGGATCGAGGAGGTGCGGGATCGCATCGACGACCTCGACGCGCGGCTGGCCGAGATGGTCCAGGAGCGGGCCGCCCTCGCCCTCGAGGTGCAGCGCCGCCGGGACCCGGACGCGCACGGGCACGACGTGCGGCGCGAGCGCGCCCTCCTCGAGCGAGCTGCCAGCGGCACGACGGGACCGATGACGCCGGTCGAGCTGACGATGATCTTCGACGCATTGCTGCGCGCGTCGCGATCGGTCCAGCGCCGGCACACGCAGTCGATCTCGCGTACCGAAGAAGATCGGCCGGCCGCGTCCGGATCCGGTCGGTGACGTCGGCCCCGCCCGCGTCGAGAATCACGCCCGCCGCACGGCTGCGGGGCCGGCTGTCGCTGCCCGCGGACAAGTCGATCGCGCACCGGGCGCTCATCGTCGGCGCCCTGTCCGGCGGACCGACCGCCGTCGCCCTCCGCTCCCCCGGTCGCGACGTCCTCTCCACCGTGGAGTGCCTCCGCGAGCTGGGTGCCCACATCACGGAGGATGTCGGCCGCTACACGATCTCCGGGCGGCCATCGCGCGACGCGGTGCTCGACTGCGGCAACTCCGGCACCACCATGCGGCTGCTGGCCGGCGCGGTGGCCGGTCTGCCGCTGCGCGTCGCCCTCGACGGCGACGACTCGCTGCGCGCTCGTCCGATGGAGCGCGTCGCGACCC
>JACCWY010000040.1 GCA_013697395.1 Chloroflexota bacterium
CGGCACGACGAGCACCGCTTCGGAGCGGACGAGAAGCCCTTCTCCGCAAAGAACTCCTGCTCGGACGCGGAGAAGACGAAGTCGATTCCGCAGTCGGTGCAGGTGAGCACCTGATCGGTATAGGTCACGAAGACCCCTCCCAACATGAAGTTGAACCACGTCGAGTCCCCGATCGCTCGACGCCGGCCCGGGATCTTGCCGCTGCCCCGGTGCCGACGGTTGGACGTGGTGGAGGGGAGAGGAAGGAAGGCTTGTGGCGTCGCTCGGTAGCGACTTCGACGCGCGGAGTATTACCCGAGCCTGCGCGCTCCGCAAGTCATTTCCCGCAGGTACGATCGATGCATGCGCAGCGCAGGAATCGTGCTCGGCGGCGTGATGGTCCTCGGCGGGCTCGTGTGGATGGCCCAGGGCCTCAATCTCCCGTATGCGCCGAAGAGCTTCATGACGGCCGATCGGCTCTGGATCCTCATTGGCGCCGCAACCAGCGTGACCGGTGTGGTGCTCATCGGATGGGCCCGCCAGAGGCCGTTCAGCCGATGACGACGCCTGCTTCGGCCATCTCCGCCAGGGCGCGCTCGCCGTCCGTGGGGTGCAGGTTGACGGCCGCCACACCATCCGCAACGAGCCGAACCTCGAAGCCCAGCCTGACGGCATCGAGCGCGGTCGCCAGCACGCAGTAGTCCGTTGCCAGGCCGCACAGCACGACCCGCCGGATCTCGCGCCCGCGGAGCAGTCCCTCGAGACCGGTCGGAGCCTCCTTGCCGCTCTCGGGGTCGCGCACGGTAAAGCCTGAGTAGCCGTCCTCCCCATTCGTTCCCTTGCGGACGCGGGGCGCATCGGCCCGCAGCTCGAACCGGGGCGAGAGCTCGGCGCCCCACGTCCCGCCCACGCAGTGGACCGGCCAGACCCCGCCGTCCTTGGCGAAGTGCGGGGTCGACTCCGGGTGCCAGTCCTGCGTCGCCACCACGAGAGCACCGTCGCCGACCGCAGAACGGACCTCGCGGTTGGCGGCCGCGACCACGTGCTCGCCCCCGTCCACCGCGAGGCTGCCCGCCGGGTCGGCGAAGTCGTTCTGGAGATCGATGACCACCAGGGCGGTGCGCTCGTCGTATCGGCTCATTCGTCCGGAAGATCAGCCAGGGAAGATCCGTCGCAGGCGGCGGTACGCCCGCGATGCCGGGTTGGCCGGTGGGGTCGCAGGCGGGGTCGCCGCCAGGCGCTCGGTGCGAGAGAACGCTGGGGGTGCTTTCGGTCCCGGGCGAACGTCCAGCGCCTTCTCGGGGGCGGATGGAGCGCGGGATGCCCAACCGCCGGTGCTCGCGATCTCCATCTCGGCAGCATCGTCATCCTCGGCCGGCCACGCCGGAGCCGGTCGGTCCGGCTCTCGGCCGAACCACATCATCGTCTCCTCCTGCAGCGGCGCCGGCCGGGGTGGGTCGGAACGGTCAGGGGCGGCGGGCTCGCCCCCCGCGCTCACGATGTCGGCCCCGGCGGCCTCGACGTCCGGGGGTGGGGTCTCGACGTCGGGTGCCAACGCCGGGGCGACCGCCGATTCGGCGACGTCTCGCTCCTCGGGGATCCAGTCCGGCTCGACGATTCGGGCCGTATACCGGCTCCGGTCCCACGACGCCTCGGGCTCGGGCAGGGCGGCTTCCACTGGCTCGGGTTGAGCCTCTGCCGCGTCGGGGACCGCGTCGGCCGGTACGGATTCGGACTCGGCCACCTCAATCGGCTCGGGCTGAGCCTCTTCCTCGGGCTCAGCCACGGGCGCCTGTTCGGCTTGCGCGTCGGCGGGCTCGTCCACCCGCTCCGACGGTCGCTCGGGCGCGAGGGTCGGCGGCTCGACCTCGGTCGGTTGCGGCACGGGAGCCTCCTGCTCGGGTGCTGCGGCCGTAGCCGGTTCGGGCGCAGGCTCCGGCTCGGGCTCCGGCGCAGGCTCCGGCTCGGGCTCCGGCGCCGGCTCTGACGGAGCTCCGCGCGGCGGCCAGGGCTCAACCGGTTCCATGGGCTCCGGCTCGGGATCAGACGCCGGCCCAGGCGCCACCGCCGGCTCTACCACCAGCGGGGCCTTCTCGGGGCCGGATGGCGCCTCGGGCGCAGGCTCGGCCTCTTCCGCGGGCTCCGCGCTGGGCGCGGGGTGCCGATCGGCGACCGCCTCGACCTCGAGAACGGGCTCGGGGTCCGGCTCGGGCTCGGGCTCGGGCTCGACCACCGAGATCGGCTCCGCTGGGGGGAGCTCGCGGGGGAGAGCGAACTCCGCCTCCTCCCGCAGGGCGGCGAAGGCGGCCGCCGCGGCAGCGCCCCCGGGGAGCTCGGCCGGGCTCGGGTCCTCGGCTCGGGCCAGGGCCTCGGCGAAGTCATCGGTGGCGCGGTGCTGGCCGCGACGGCGTCGGCGGCGGGG
>JACCWY010000052.1 GCA_013697395.1 Chloroflexota bacterium
GAGCAACCCGAGCGCCCCGAACCCAAGCGCGAACAGCGCACTGTCCGCGAAGTCGACCGGCCAGCGTGCCGTGTCCCACTCGAACCGGAGAATGGTGTCCTGAAGGAAGTCACCGCTCGGCGCCGGACGCGGACCGAGGAGGTCGTAGTTCAGGACGAGCAGCAGGACGACGCCGGCAACCATCCCCGCCACCATGATGCCGACGACCACTCGAACCGCCGTCGGCCATTCCAGCCGGTTCATCACTCGCTCCTCCGTACTCGTACTCGCCATCTCGCACGCGGGCAGCTCGCGTGCTCGTCGGCCGATCCGTCCGCATGCGACCCGTACACGAACGCCGCCACGATGCGCTGATCACCTCGCGTCGCCTCCACGAACCGTTCGATGAGCCGCTCCGCGTCCGCACCCTTCATCTCGCCCAGTCTCCGCCCGTCGTCAAGGAGACTTGGCCGGCAGTGGACGCGGACCGGTGGCTACGGGCCGGCGCTCGCCAGGAAGCCAGTGCACCGTCCACAGCCGCGGGCTTTCGTGCGGCGCTGACATCGGCGCGTGCTAGCGTCTGACTGCCATGAACAGCAGCAGTGGGGACGAGTCACGCGAGGGCGTGCCGCTGACGAACCTCGACCAGGCCCTGTTCGACGGAGCGGACGCGACGAAGCGCGACCTGGTGGAGTACCTCGACGGTGTCCGTGACCGGATCATCCCTGTGCTCGAGGACCGGCCACTGTCGGTCATCCGCGTCCATCGTGGCCAGGAAGCCTTCATGCAGAAGAACGTGCCCAAGTACACGCCGCCCTGGGTGCGCACGGTGCGGTGGTGGGCGGAGTCGTCGAAGCGGGAGGTGTCGTACGCGTTGTGCAACGACCGGCGGACGCTGCTGTGGTTCGCCAACCAGCGCGCGATCGAGTATCACCCCGCCCTGGTGCGCGTCGATCGGCCCGATCGCATCACGCATCTCGTGCTCGACCTCGACCCACCCGAAGCCGATGCGTTCGCGATGGCGGTGCGGGCCGCGCATGCGGTTCGACAGGCGCTGGCCGATGTGGGACTCACTGGGGCGGTGAAGACCAGCGGCGCCAAGGGACTGCACGTGTTCGTCCCGATCGACAACGACGCACCTCTCGAGGACTCGGCCGCCGCGACCCGAGCCATCGCGGCGCGGGCCGAACGACTCGATCCCGACATCGCAACGACCGCGTTCGTCAAGGCGGAGCGTGGCGGCAAGGTGTTCGTTGACTCAACGAGGGTCGGCGGCGCCACGGTGATCGCGGCGTACAGCCCACGCGTCCGACCGGGCGTCCCCGTCTCCTTCCCGGTCGCCTGGGACGACCTCGACGACATCGTCCCGGCCGATTTCACGGTGCACAACGCGCTCCGCCAGCTCGGCGACCGCGATCCGTGGCTCGAGCACATGCCCGACCCGCAGCGACTGCCCCCGGATCTCATCAAGGAGGGCCATGCCGTCCCGGTCGCCCGCGTCCAAGCCATGCACGAGGGCAAGCGACGTGCCCGCGCCGCGCGCCACGGGGGCACCGCCTAACCCAGATCGGGTCAACGCGGCGCTAGATGGTCGTCGGCAACGTAGACAAGCATTGCTAACCTACCGAGCAACTGCCCGAGGGAGGAGCATGACCGCCCGACGCCGGCATCGCAGACGCCGTCCGTTGACCGAGTTCGCTGAGCGTTCGTGGCTGCACGCGGCTGCCGTGGGCAACTTTCGCCTCGTCCTGCTCCCGACGATCGCGCCGAGAACTGGCTCAACCTCTCCGTCGATCACGTCGTGCCCGAGTACCTCGCGAAGCTTGGCTGGCCGACGGATTCCGTGCTGGACTTGATCAACCTGGTCACCTGCTGTCGCGCATGCAATGAGTTCCTGAACGGATACCGGATCGTCAACGAGAGCCTTCCGCAATCGCTCGCCGAGCTCATCGCAGTTCGCGACCGAGCTTTCGACGAGAAGCGAGACTTGGCTCAACGGCGGCACGCCCTTGAGCGAGACCGATACCAGACCGCGCGAGCCGCCGGCCCGACAGAGGCCCAGGAAGACATAGAGGAACCGCTGTATGGCTGAGATCACGGCACGCCGTCAGGGAGAGCTGCTGCGGCCGCTGTTCGAGATTCTCATGGAGCATCCCGATGGCATTCAGGCGCGTGACGCCCTAGCCGAGTTGGCCAAGCGCGTACAGATGACGCCTTTCGAGGCAGCCGACTTTCCAAACCGTGCGGGTGTGCGCCGGTTTGAGAAGCTCATCCGATTCCACTCAATCAACGCAGTGAAGGCCGGCTGGATGCGCAAGCAGAAGGGCCTTTGGTACATCACTGACGAGGGCCGCGCCGCATACGACCAATACTCGGATCCCGAAGCGTTCATGCGCGAGGCCATTCGGCTTTATCGCAAGTGGGCCGCCGAACAGCCGGCGCCAGAGCCAAGCGGTGAGGCAACGCCGGAGGATGAGCCCGACGCCGCCACAACGCTCGAGGAGGCGCAGGAAGCTGCGCGGGCGGCGATCGAGGATCACCTCCGCGAGATCAACCCCTACGACTTTCAGGATCTAATCGCTTCTCTTCTTAAGGCGATGGGCTACCACGTAGACTGGGTCGCCCCGCGCGGTGCCGACGATGGCATTGACATCATGGCCTTCTCC
>JACCWY010000404.1 GCA_013697395.1 Chloroflexota bacterium
GCATGGCGACATCGGATCGCCCGGCGAGACCCAGGGCGGCGGCGGGGCCCCGCGCGACGGTGGCTCGGGCTCCGGGCACGGGCTCTCGGGCGCGGATCCGGCATACCGCATGGAGTCGCGGCCACACGGGACCGATGCGGAACGGCACCGTCGCCACGAAGAAGGCGAGCACCGGGCAGGCACCGACGGCGACGAGTTCGCTGACCACGAGGACCACTTCTAGGTCGAGGGCGGTGCGGCCGCGCCGCTCTTCGCGTCAGTCCGCGGGCTCGCGGACGTTGCTGTCCTCGTCCACCTCGACGCCGTGGCGCTCGGCGGCCGCGAGGATCTTCTTTCGCGCGCGCTCCTTGGCCGCCTTGGTCTCGAAGTCGGTCTGGTTGAACCGCGAGATGGCGTTGCGGACGTGTGACTCGTCGTGGATCGGCAGGTGTTCGCCTCCTTCGTCGTCGACGTAGGCGAACTGGTCCTTGCGCAGCTTGTCGCGCTGGCTGGCGCTGAGATCGCTCACGGGACTCCTTCTCATGGATGCGTTCGATCGCGGTGTGGCATTCCGCGTGCCTGACGGTTCACGATGGTGCACATGCCGGCACGGGTCGGGACGTCGCGCCGGGCGCGCATGAGCGCCTGGGCCGAGCAGGGCTGGCCGGTCTGGGCGTACTTCAACAATGACATCGGCGGCCACGCCGTCCGCGACGCGGAGAGGCTCCGCTCCTTCCTCCAGCGCCGAGGCGTTCGCATGAACACGCTAGCAAGGGCTTGCTCGCCGGGCGGCACGCGGCTTGCAAACGGCCGCGCGTGACCACTGCCCCAAGTGAACCGATCATCTCCGCGCGCGGCGTGTCCCGAGCGTTCGACGGCCGGCTCGTCGTCGACGGGCTCAGCTTCGACGTCCAGCCGGGCACGATCCTCGGCATCGTCGGTCCGAGCGGATCCGGGAAGACGACGACGGTGCGCATGCTGACCGGCACGCTGGGCCGCACCGATGGGGAGATCCGCGTGCTCGGCGAGGACCCGAGGCGGTTCAGCCGCAGGACACGCGGACGGATTGCCTACATGCCGCAGCTCTTCAGCCTCTACGAGGACCTCTCGGCGCAGGAGAACGTTGGCTTCGTCGCGGCGCTCTACGGAATCGGGCCGTTCAAGCGCCGCCCGCTGATCCGCCGGGCCCTGGAGGTGGTGGAGCTGCACGACGCGCGGCACCGGCTGGCACGTGACCTGTCCGGCGGGATGCAGCGCCGCCTGGAGCTCGCCTGTGCGCTGGTCCACAGCCCGGATGTCCTGTTCATCGATGAGCCGACTGCCGGCATCGACCCGCTGTTGCGCCAGGCCATCTGGGACGAGCTCCGCGTGCTGCGGGGCGAGGGGCGGACCCTGCTGGTGACGACCCAGTACGTGGCGGAAGCGGAGTACTGCGATCGCGTCGCCATGATCGTCGACGGCCAGCTCGTGGCGCTCGACACCCCCGACCAGCTGCGCAAGGCCGTGTTCGGCGGCGAGGTCATCGAGGTCAACGCCCAGCAGGACGTCGAGCCCCAGATGCTCGGCACGCTCGAGGGGGTCCTCGCGGTGCGTCAGACCTCTCCGCGCCGGCTGATGGTCACGGCCACGGATGCTGCCACGGTTGGGCCGCGAATCATCGAGGGCCTGCGCCGGGCCGGAGTCGCGGTGGCGGGGCTCGAGGAGCACCAGCCCACCTTCGACGAGGTCTTCACCGGCCTCGTCGAGCAGCAGCGCACACGCCGCGAGCAGGAGGCGGCGGACGCCGGCGCAGTGGTGACCGGCCATGGGTGACGCGATCCAGGGCATCGGCCACTCCATCGTGCGGATGGCCTCGTTCACCGGCAAGGAGCTTCGCGAGGTCATCCGCAGGCCGGGCGTCATGCTCAGCATGATCCTGGGCCCCTTCCTGATCATGTTCTTGTTCGGCCTGGGCTACAGCGGCTACCGAGCGCCGTTCGCCACCGAGATCGTCATTCCCGCAGGCAGCAACCTGCCGCAGACGCCGGAGGACTATGCGGAGCTGGCGCCCGGGCGGCTCGACGTTCGCGGCGTGGGCAACGACGCGGCCGCCGCCGAGCAGCGCCTGCGCGATGGGGAGATCGATCTCCTCGTCGTGGCCCCGGAGAACGCCGCTGGCGAGCTGCGGGCGGGCCGGCAGACGGCGATCCGCGTCGCGTGGAACCAGGTCGACCCTGTCTACGACCAGCTGGCCACCCTCGCAACCTCGATCCTCGTCAGCAGCCTCAACGCGGAGATCATCGAGCAGGCCGCGGCGACGGGCATCAGCATGGCCGAGGGCGAGCTCGGCCCAGCTGTGGAGAACATCACCCCGGATGTGATAGCGCGTCCGACCACGGCGGAGACCGAGAACGTCGCGCCGACCGAGCCGGACGTCCTGAGCTTCTTCGGTCCCGCCGTGTTCGCGCTCGTCATCCAGCACCTGGCCGTGACCCTCACGGCGCTCTCCATGGTCCGGGAGCGGCTGAGCGGCCAGATGGACCGCTTCCGCGTGGCGCCGGTGACCTCGATGGAGCTGCTCGTCGGCAAGTACGTCGCCTACGCGGTCCTCAGCCTGGCGGTCAGCGCGATCGTCGGCGTGTTGCTGGTCGGCGTGCTCGGCGTTCCACTGCTCGGCAGCATCGGCCTGTTCGCCGGCATCGTGCTGCTCCTGACCTTTGCCTCGCTCGGCTTCGGCCTGCTCATCAGCCTCGTCGCCGACTCCGAGCGCCAGGCCGTCCAGCTCTCGATGCTGATGCTGCTGGCCAGCGTCTTCTTCTCCGGCTTCGTCCTGCCCGTGACCGACTTCGCGCAATGGATGCAGTACATCGCCTATGCCCTGCCGGTCACCCATGGCATCGCCATCCTCCAGCAGCTCATGCTGCGCGGGGTCGTCATGGACACCTGGATGCTCGGAGTCCTGCTCGGGATCGGTCTGGTGCTCTACCTCATCTCGCTGCTGCGCCTGCGCAGGGTGATCCGCACCGCGGACTGACCTACGGGGTCGCCGGAGGGGGCGGCCTGCGCAGCAGCGCAAGGCCCCCGAGCAGCCCGCCGAGGGCGGGGATCATGAGCCACGCCAGCAGCAGGACGACGAAGGCCTGCAC
>JACCWY010000062.1 GCA_013697395.1 Chloroflexota bacterium
CAGCTCGGCGGCGTGGGCGTCGATCAGCGTCTCGAACGGCGGCAGGTGCACGCTTCCTGAAACGCCCTACGTCGGTTCCGCGTGAGAACGGGCACGCCGCTTCCAGGCGTCCGCCACGATCGCCTCGAGCTCGGCGGTTGAGAGTCGCGTTCGCACGAGGATCACCTCCCGGTCCTCGTGGACTGCCTCGTCGATGAAGGGTCCCGCCGCGAGCCGCTCGGCAAGGCGTGCGACCCTGCGCTCCTGCCGATGTGCCACGACGTCGTCGAAGCTCACCTGGTGGGTGAACGTCGGATCGTCGATCGCCTGGACGGCATAGGCCACGAGCGGACGCGAGAGCCGCTCCATCTCGGCCTCCCAGGCCGGATCCATGCCCAGCCACTGCTCGAGCCATCGCCTGGGCTCGACTGGCTCCGGATTCCGCGCGCCACGCAGCCCGCGCAGGGCCATGACGATCGGGGTCCCGTAGTCCCGTTCGCCACGGCCCTCGATCTCGAAGACCGGATGCTGAAAGTGCCCCATCGACCACCCCTTCCCGAGGGCCCAGCGCGAGGCCGGCCGGGCGCGGAGCGCGCACGCGAAGAGGTAGTCGGCCAGGCCGGTGACGAGGCGCGCGACATACGGGCCGAGCTCCTGGCCGAATTGCGGATGGTGGTCGTACCACCACGGTGGCTCCGAGCTGCGCATGACCGCGTCGGCGATCGGCGACCGCGACATACGGTGCGGTCCGGCGAACCAGCGGCGGGGCCGATGCTCCGCAATGAACCAGCTCCAGAGCGGATCGAGGCTTTCGATCGAGTAGTCGAGCCGCTCGACCGGCCCGCCCCGTCGCCGTACCTCCGCCAGGAACCCCGCGAGGCGTTCCTGCTGGCCGGCCACGTAACGCTCGAAGACGGCTCGCGCTTCGGCAGCCGGCAGGTCATAGAGGCTGATCGCCTTCGGTGCCTCCGTCATGGGCCGACCGAGGCCCGCCGGACCAGGTCGTCGATCGCGGTCGGATCGTCGGCTTCGACGACCGCCTCGCCGCCGCCGGCGCCGTCCTCGCGCCAGCCGATCTTGATGCCGGGGTTCTGCGCATTGGTGCCATCCGGTGCGAACAGATGGGCCGAGCCGTGCACCTCGTCTCCTCGGGCGACCGCCCAGTCGTCGAGCAGCCGGCGGCGGGCTCTACCGTCGTCCAGGGCGTCGGACACGAGGGCGACATCAACCGAGTCGCATTCGTTGGCGACTTCGAGGATGACGTGGCGCAGGCTGATGCAACGGCTCTCGCCCCAGAAGGCGCGGCGGAGGCCGCGGTCGAGCTCTTCGGATGCCGCCAACGACTGGAGCTTTGCGGCCTGGACCGCCTCCATCGGCGGCAGCATGGTCACCGGCCATGCGTGATCGGGAGCCGACCACGGCTGCCATCCGGCGCGTGGCGCCAGCGCCGCCGCGACGCGCCCTTCCGCCTCGCGCTGGGGGCGCGGAGTCGGCTCGCTGTTGAACAGCTCGAGGGGAAACGCGCGGTGGTCGAAGGCCACCCGGCCATCGAGGCCGAGGCGCCTGCGGGCGTCGTGGAGCCGCCACACGACGGCATGTGACCAGGGGCAGCCGAGGTCCGACCATACCGCGAGCGTGTTGGGCCTGACGTCCATCGTTCGGACTGTACTCCGGGGCGGAGAACGACCGCAGCGAGAGGGGCCGGACCCGGAGGCCCGACCCCTGCCCGGAGAGCCTGGAGGCTCGGTCAGTCCGCGTAGATGGCGGACCAGTCTGTGACGCGCAGCAGGAGCAGCTGGCCGTTCTCGACGTACTCCTCGACGGTGTTCGGGCCGGTCCCGGCGGGCAGGCCATTGGCCGTGTGCACCTGGGCATCGAACAGGAAGGTCCCCGCACCGAGGTGGTCCTCGGTGTCGATGATCCCGCTCGATTCCTCGTCGGTCGTCATGAACTGTGAGCCGCCGACGACGAACCGGTTCGGGTCGAATCGGGCCACCACCCCGACCGCGCCGTCGTCGATGCGGTAGGCGATGATCCGCGCCACGTGGTCGTTGTTGCCGGGATCCTCCTGGATGAGGAGGTTGCCATATCGGTCCATCGTCATGTTGTCCGGCTTGTTCAGCTTGGGCTCGCCGGCACCGATCTCCTCGCTGCCATCGAGCAGCAGGGTCAGGGTGGCGCCCTTCTCCGGCTTCTCGATGTTCTGGAAGCTGAGCCGCCACAGGCCGCCGCCATCACGCGTGTACGGGAAGGTGGTCGACTGGTCGCCACCCTCGGTGGTCAGGAAGTAGAAGTCGTTCGGACGGTTCGGATCCCAGAATCCGTCCTCGATGCGGTTCAGCGAGAGGCCCCGGGCGAGCGCCTGCCCGTTCTGGGCCGCACCGCTCTGGTTCCAGGGGACCTCGGCCAGGTCGACCCGCACCGGAACACCGGTGCCGATGCCGGAGCGCCAATCGGCGTCCGTGCTGATCGACTCGTCCACCGCGTCGATCACGAAGTCGCGCCCGTTGGTGAGGCCGGCACGATCGAACGCGTTGCCGGTGTTCTGCTTCGTGCCGACGTAGACCCAGAGCTGGCTCACCGGTCCGGCCGGCCCGTCCTCCTGGCCCATGACCAGCGTGGTCTCGTGCTTGTTTGTAGCCGGGATGGTGTTCTCCCACTGGAACAGGCCGAGCCGCGGCAATGCCTGCGCCGTGCCGTCGGTGGTGACGCCGAACGCGCGGCCGATGTCGCCATCCTCCTCGTTGCCGAAGTACAGCTGCCCCCCGTAGCCGACCTTCTTCGACTCGCTCCAGAAGAGGCCCGGATCGCTCAGGGTGGAAGAGCACCACCGGCCGAAGGTCGCGTCCTGCAGCGTGAGGTCCGCGAACCTGGCGCCGGACGTGACATAGGTCCCCGTCGGGTAGTCGTAGAAGGTCACGCCGGGATCGATCAGGTCGGAGCCGTGCGTGACGGCCAGTGTGCCGGGTTCGATTTCCAATCGCGAGACGAACGCGCCGCGCTGGCCATGCCGGCGTGCGATGCCCTGCGTGTCGCGAAGCTCATGGTTCATGAGGGCCACCAGGCCGTTGCCGTCGGCATACGCGCCGATGCCGTCCGGGATGCCGACCATCTCGTAGCCGTTGCCGGCCGCGCCGGCGTCGTTCACCGTCAGCAGAGAGGTGATGTGCACGCCGTCGGCGACCGGGAGCACATAGGGATCGGTGGTCGTGCTCGGCCCACGGGCGACCGAGCTCGCCGCCGAGACCGGTGTCACCGAGGAGGCAAGCACCCCGACGGCGGCCAGGAGTGCGATGCGGCGCGGGGCACGCGCGGGCGATCGGAGGGAACGGTCCACGGGGTTCTCCTGCAGCAATGTAGGTTGGCAGGAGAGGTGTACGCCGACCGGATGAACCCGCGGTTAATACGACGCCGCTGCCACGTCAACGGCAGGTGAAATCGGCCGATCGGCGGCTCAGTCGAGCGTGAAGTAGTCGCCGCCGGAGTAGCGGCCGGTGCGTTCCTTGCGGATCTGCATGAGGACGTCGTTCAGGAGGCTCGACGCGCCGAAGCGGAACAGGTCGGGTGTCATCCACGCCGGGCCCAGCGTCTCGTACAGGGTGGTCAGGTACGAGATCGCCTCCTTGGCGGTCCGGATGCCACCGGCCGGCTTCATGCCGACCACGCGCCCGGTCTGGGCGTGGAAGTCACGGATCGCCTCGAGCATGACGAGGGTCACCGGCAGGGTCGCCGCCGGCTGCACCTTGCCGGTTGAGGTCTTGATGAAGTCGGCGCCGGCCGCCATGGCCAGGACCGATGCGCGCCGCACGTTGTCGTACGTCTCGAGCTCGCCGGTCTCCAGGATCACCTTGAGGTGGGCCTCCCCGCAGCCCTCCTTGACCGCTACGATCTCGTCGAAGACCGAGGCGTAGTCTCCGGCCAGGAAGGCGCCACGGTCGATGACCATGTCGATCTCGTCGGCCCCCATCTCGACCGCCGACCGCACGTCGGCCAGCTTGACATCGAGCGGCGCCTGGCCCGACGGAAAATAGGTCGCCACCGAGGCGACCTTGACCCCGGAGCCCTTCAACGCCTCGACCGCGGTCGGGATCATGTTCGGGTAAACACACAGGGCGGCCACCGATGGAATGGATGGGTCGGTCGGGTCCGGGCGCCGTGCCTTGCCGGCCAGCGCGCGGACCTTGCCCGGCGTGTCCTTTCCCTCGAGGGTCGTGAGGTCCATCATCCGGATCGCCAGGTCGAGCGCCCACAGCTTGGATTCCTTCTTGATCGAGCGCTTGGCGAGCGATGCCGCGCGCTCCTCGACGCCGACCGCGTCGACGGGCCAGACGCGCCCGAGCAGGCTTCCCAGGTGCTGGTGCCGTCCGGTGGTCAGGTCGCGCCGCTGCGTCGCGCGGGATGGGGTCGTGGCGGTCATCGGCCGTTCATTGTACCGCCGCTTGCGCCTGCTACCCTTCGATGGCCCATGGCCGCAGACCCGATCGTCTATTGCCTCACGCGCGACCGCGACCTGGCGGCCGCACTCGGCGAGCGCCTGACCGGCGCCCTGGCCTTCTTCTACAACGACGCGGCGCGGCTCCACCAGGCGGTCACCCTCCGCGCTCCCGACCTCGTCGTGGTCGATACCGCGGCGGTGCGCGCGGAGTACGGCGACGCCGGCCTCGGACCGGTCTTCGACTTCCTGCGGCACCGCGTGCCGGATGCCCGCCTGTCGGTCCGCCCCACCGCCGGTCTCGCGCGCCTCGTGGCCGCGGAGGCGGGACCCGGTGTCGAGCTCCTTCCCGATGAGCTCGCCGCGTGCGTCGACGCCGTGGCCGCCACCCTCGGCTGCTGATGTCCAGCGCCGAGCTGCTGACGGAGCGGGCCGGCGATTCGGTCTGCCACCTGCAGACCACCGGCCGCCGATCGGGCCGGAGGCGGACGATCGAGATCTGGTTCGCGACCGACGGCGAGCGCATCTATCTCCTCGCCGGCGGACGCGATCGAGCGCACTGGGTCCGCAACCTGCGCGCCGATCCTCGTGTCCGCGTCCGCATCGGCGGGCGAACGCTCGAGGGACGGGCGCGGGCGATCGAGGGCGAGGAGCGCGAGCCGCTGGCTCGCCACCTGCTCGCCGCGAAGTACCAGGGCTGGTCGGAGGGGCGGCCTCTCAGCAGGTGGGCGGCGGTCTCACTCCCCGTGGAGGTCGTCCTCGACTGAGGCCCGAGATGGGGCCGATGCGACGAGGTGGCCAGTAGCGCGCCATCACCCGCCAACGAACGGCCTCGGCCGCAATCGGTCCGAAGCTCCGAGCGTCGGTGCTGCCGGCGGCGTTGTCCCCGGCCAGGCGGACACCCCGCGCACCGATGGCCTCGACGCGCTTGATGAGCTCGCGGCGCGGATCGCGCGGGTCATGCGCGAGGACCACGTCGCCCACCCGTGGCGAACGGGCCGCGCGGACGACGAGCAGCAGGTCGCCGGGGAGCAGCGTCGGCGCCATGGAGCGGCCGCGGACGGCGACCACGTCGAGCCGGCGCCGTGCGGCGAAGGCCGCAAGCAGCAGGACGAGGGGCCAGGCAAGGCCCCTCACGTGCATCGGATCGGGCGGTCAGGAAGGACGGCCGTTGACGCGCGTCTTGTCGGGGCCGCCGGTCGCCTTCCACATCTCGTCGATGGTGTCGATCATCGAGAGGAGCTCCTTCGCAGCTCCTGCGTCGAGCGACTGCTTGACCTTCGAGGCCTGCTTGGTTGCCTTCCAGAAGGTGTCGTGCAGGTCGGGGTACTTCTCGAGGTGCTCGGGCTTGAAGTAGTCGTGCCACAGGACGTCGAGATGGTGCTTGACGAGCTCGGCGCGCTCCTCCTTGACATGGATGCATCGTGCGCGGAAGAGCTTGTCGTCGCTGGCGTCGTGCTTCTCGATGATGCGGAGGCAGGACTCCGCCTCGATGCGCGCCTGCTCGGGATCGTAGACGCCGCACGGGATGTCGCAGTGCGCGTCAACGATGCGGGTCGGGCGCAGGATGGAGCGCAGGGTGAGCATCGGTCTCCTCTTCGTTCGGGGAATCTGCGGGCCTTGGTTCGCACTATTGTGCAGCAAGCCGCCTGCCGGGACACTCGCGGAGGAGCCATGGCCGCGTTCGACCGTGCTCGTGTGGAGAGCCTGCTGGGCGACGAGCGCGATCGGTTCGCACGCGAACACCCGCGCTCGCTGGAGCGGTTCGGCGACGCGCGCGGCTCGCTCTTCGGCGGGGTGCCGATGAGCTGGATGCTCAAGTGGCCGGGCGGATTCCCGGTGGCCGTGGCCGGGGCCGAGGGTGCGCGGCTGACCGACATCGACGGCCACGAATACGTCGACCTGTGCCTGGGCGACACCGGTGCCATGGCCGGACACGGACCCGACGCGACGGTTCGGGCGATCGAGCATCAGGCGCGTCGCGGACTGGCCACGATGCTCCCGACCGCGGACGCCGCCTGGGTCGGCGCCGAGCTGACGCGGCGCTTCGGCATGGCCCGCTGGCAGATGACCCTCACGGCGACCGATGCGAACCGCTTCGCGTTCCGAATCGCGCGCAAGCTCACGGGCAGGCCGAAGGTGCTCGTGTTCAACCACTGCTACCACGGCACCGTGGACGAGACGCTTGCCACGCTCGACGCGGCCGGCGAAGTGACACCCCGCCCGGGCAACGTCGGGCCGCCCGTGGACCCCTCGCTCACCACTCGGGTCGTGGAGTTCAACGACGAGGCGGCGCTGGCGGGCGCGCTCGCCCACGGCGACGTGGCCTGCGTCCTGGCCGAGCCGGCCATGACGAACATCGGGATCGTCCTGCCGCGGCCTGGCTTCCACGAGGCGCTGCGACGGCTGACGCGCGACGCCGGATCGCTCCTCGTCATCGACGAGACGCACACGTTCTGCGCCGGGCCCGGCGGCTACACCGCGGCGCACGGGCTCGAGCCCGACATGTTGACGATTGGCAAGGCCATCGCCGGCGGCGTTCCCGCTGGCGCGCTCGGGATGCGGGCCGAGCTCGAGGCCGCCGCCTTCGCCCGTCCGGAGTCCGACTACGTCGACGTCGGCGGCATCGGCGGCACGCTCGCCGGTAACCCCCTGTCGCTGGCGGCCATGCGAGCGACCCTGGGGGAGGTGCTGACCGCCAAGGCGTACGCCCGCACGATCCCGCTCGCCGAGCGGTTCTCAGACGGCGTTCGCCGAGTGATCGCCGACGCGGGATTGAGCTGGCACGTCACCCAGCTCGGCTGCCGGGCGGAATACCTGTTCCGTGCCGAGCCGCCGCGCACCGGATCGGAGGCAGCGGCCGCCCGCGACGACCAGCTCGAGGCCTTCCTCCACCTCTTCGTGCTGAACCGCGGCGTCCTCATGACGCCGTTCCACGACATGGCGCTCATGTCGCCGGCGACGACCGAGTCCGACGTCGACCGGCACACCGACGCCTTCCGCGAGGCGGTCGCCGCGCTGCTCGGCTAGGAGCCCATCACGATGCCGCCATCCACGCCGAGCACCTGGCCGGTGACGTAGCGAGCCTCGTCGGAGGCGAAGTAGACGGCGGCGGCGGCCACGTCGTCCGCGCTGCCGAGATAGCCGAGCGGCGTCATGGCGAGCAGCGCCTCGGTCGCGGCCGGCGGCAGGTCGGCCGTCAGATCGGTCTCGATCAAGCCGGGGGCAATCGCGTTGCAGGTGATTCCGCGGCTGGCCAGCTCGCGTGCGGTCGTCTTGGTCAGGCCGATGAGCCCCGCCTTGGCGGCTGCGTAGTTGGCCTGGCCGGCATTTCCCATCCGGCCGGCGGCGGATGACATGTTGATGATGCGACCGCGACGCGCCTTCAGCATCGGCCTGGCGATGGCGCGCGTCATCCAGAACGGTCCCGACAGGTTGGTGCCGATGACCGAGTCCCACTCGTCGGCGTCCATGCGCATCAGCAGGTTGTCGCGCGTGATGCCGGCGTTGTTGACAAGGATGTCGATCGAACCGAGGCCCTCAAGGGCGGCTTTGACGATCGCGTCGCACGCATCGCGGCCGGCCGAGGTGTCGCCCTGGATATCGATGCTGCGACGCCCGGCGGCGGTGATCTCGGCCACGACGGCATCGGCCGCGTCGGCGTTGCCGCGAAAGTTAACCGCCACGTCTGCGCCCTGGCTGGCCAATGCCAGCGCGATGGCGCGCCCGAGACCGCGGCTGCCGCCGGTCACGAGCGCGGTCTTGCCGGTCAGGTCGAACATCGGCTCCGGCTCCTTCGCGGTCGATTCAAATCAGACTTTCACCGGGGGAATGGTAAACAGACAAAGCCACCGTGATGGACGTGCCGGGCGCCGCGGAATCTCTGGAAACCTGCGTCTTCCGCGCGGTCCGTCACCGATTCGGGCGCTGCTCCCGGCATAACAGTCTCCTGGTGCATAGCTGAGAGGATTCGGTCCCGCCGCGGGCAGAACCGCTAGACGGCGGCTTCCTCCAGCTGTCGCTGGGGCCGACCGAGACGCGTCTGCGAGCCGGGGGCCAGGAAGGCGCGCGCCGGATCTGCGGTCCACTCGACGACGGCGGCGGCCGCGGTGAATCCGGCGCCGAAGGCGACCATCAGGACCTGGTCGCCGGGCTTGATGCGCCCGGCCGCGACCGCCTCAACGAGCGCCATGGGCACCGATGCGGCCGAGGTGTTGCCGTACTTCTCGATGTTGATGTACGTCTTCTCCATCGGCATGTCGAGCTGCTTGGCAACGTTCTCGATGATCCTCAGGTTGGCCTGGTGGAACACGAACTGGTCGATGTCGTCCATCGTCAGGCCGGCGTCGCGAACGGCGGCCAGCGCGGACTCGGCAAGCTGCCGGGTGGCGTACTTGTAGACGTCGCGGCCCGCCATGTGGACCGTGTGCAGCCCATCGGCGACGGTCTGCGGCGTGGCCGGGCAGGCGCTGCCGCCGGCCGGCACGATGATCCCCTCGAACCCGGTGCCGTCGGCGAACAGATGGAAGCCGCTCATGCCGCCGGGCCGGTCGCTGGCCTGGACCAGCACCGCGCCCGCGCCGTCGCCGAACAGGACGCACGTGTTGCGGTCCTTCCAGTTCATGAAGCGGCTGAGCACCTCCACGCCGATGACGAGCACGTTGCGGTACATCCCGCTCCGCACGAAGGCGTTGGCGGTGGCCATGGCGTAGACGAAGCCGGAGCAGGCGGCCTGAAGGTCGAAGGCTGCGGCATTCGTGGCGCCGAGGTCGCGGGCGACCGTGGTGGAGGTTGCCGGCAGCGGGTAGTCCGGCGAGCAGGTGCCGAGCACGATCAGATCCACCTCGCCGGGCTCCACGCCGGCAACGGCCAGCGCGTCTCGCGAGGCGTTGACGCTCAGCGTGGTGGTCGTCTCGTCGTCGGCGGCGATGCGGCGCTCGTGAATGCCGGTGCGACTGACGATCCACTCGTCGGAGGTATCGACGATCTTGGCGAGATCGTCATTCGTCATCACTCGCGACGGCACGTACATCCCCCAGCCGGTGATCAGGGCATTCGTCGTCATCGTGGAGCTCCTTGGCGGGGTGCGGTTCGGATGTTCGGGCTCATCGAGGGTCGACCTCGAGCAGCGGTTGCTTGCGTTTCACGAGCGTGCCCGGCTCGACCAGGATGCGCGTCACGGTGCCCGAGGCGTCGGACTTGATCTCGTTGAACAGCTTCATTGCCTCGATGAGGCCGAGGACCTGGCCGGCGGCGATCTCGTCGCCCTCGCTGATGTAGGGACGCGCCCCCGGCGACGGCGCGGCGTACCAGACGCCGGTGAGTGGCGCAGTCACGAAGCGCATGCCGGGCGCCGGCTCGCCGAACGGGGTCGCGCCACCAC
>JACCWY010000075.1 GCA_013697395.1 Chloroflexota bacterium
CGGAAGCGCCCGAGGCGCCGCCTCGCGCGAGGCCGCAGCGGACGGTCGCGCCAGAGCCGGAGGTGACCGCAACCCCGACGCCGGAGGCCGCGGAATCCACGACGCCGGAGGCCCCGGAGCCCACCACGCAGGCCGTGGAGGAGACGCCCGTTGCGGAGGCGGACGTCGCCGCGACTTCGCCCGGGCCCAACTCCGGGGACGACGCTGTGGATGCTCCCGGGTCCGAGGCACCGGCGGCGGAGCCGGGGACGGACGGGTCGGCCGACGAGCCGAAGAAGAAGGCGAAGGGGTCCTGAGCATGTTGATGCCAAAGCGGGTCAAGCACCGTAAGGTGCAGCGCGGCCGTCGCGCCGGCCTGGCCAAGGGTGGCACGACGGTCAGCTTCGGCGACTTCGGCCTGATGGCCGAGGAGGTCTGCTGGTTGACGAGCCGCCAGATCGAGGCCGCGCGGCGTGCAATGACCCATCACATCAAGCGCGGCGGCCGTGTCTGGATCCGGGTCTTCCCGGACAAGCCGGTCACCAAGAAGCCGGCCGAGGTTCGGATGGGATCGGGCAAGGGCGCGCCGGACCACTGGGTGGCGGTGGTGAAGCCCGGCCGGGTCATGTTCGAGATGTCGGGCGTCCCCGAGCCGATTGCCCGCGAGGCGATGCGCCTGGCGGGTCACAAGCTCCCGATCAGCACGAAGTTCGTCATCAAGGAGGGCCAGCAGCATGGACATCAGTGAGGTTCGGGCCCTCTCCGACAAGGACCTGGAGGGGGCGCTGCGCGACGCGAAGCAGGAGCTGTGGAAGATCCGCTTCGACCTCGCCACGCGACAGGAGAGCAATTACAGCAGGCTGCCGGCGACCCGCAAGCGGATCGCCCGCATCCTGACCGTCATGACTGAGCGCCAGCATGCCGCCGACGCGGCGGCTGTCGCAGAGAAGGCCAGCTGATGCAGGGTATCGGGAAGCGACGAAGCAAGCTCGGACGCGTCGTGTCCGACAAGATGGACAAGACCGTCGTCGTGAGCGTCGAGCGGCTGCGGAGGCACCCCGTCTACAAGCGGGTGGTGCGTCTGTCCAGCAAGTTCAAGGCACACGACGCGGAGAACTCCGCCCGCGTCGGCGACACCGTGCGCATCGAGGAGAGCCGCCCGCTCTCGCGTGAGAAGCGATGGACGGTCGTCGAGGTCGTGGCGCGCGGCTCGCATGAAGAGCTGATCGACGGGACGGAGTCTGCGTGATCCAGAAGTACAGCCGGCTGCGCGTGGCGGACAACTCCGGTGCGCGCGTGGTGGAGTGCATCTCGGTCATCGGCCGCTCGGCGGCCGATACGGCCGAGGTCGGCGACGTCATCGTGGCCGCCGTCAAGCAGGCACTCCCGAACGCCGCCGTCAAGAAGGGCGAGGTCGTTCGTGCGGTCGTGGTCCGCACCACGAAGGAGTTCGGCCGGCCCGACGGCAGCCACATTCGCTTCGACGAGAACGCGGCCGTGCTGATCAACGCGCAGGGCAGCCCGCGCGGCACGCGCATCTTCGGGCCGGTGGCCCGCGAGCTGCGCGAGCGCAACTACATGAAGATCATTTCGCTCGCCCCGGAGGTGCTCTAGATGAACGTGCGAAGGGGTGACACCGTCCTCGTCCTGGCCGGCAAGGACCGCGGCAAGCGGGGCACCGTGGATCGGGTCGAGAAGACGAAGCGTGGCTTCGGTGTCGTCATCCCGGGCATCAACATGGCCAAGCGCCACACGCGCGCGCGGTCGCGGACCCAACAGGCGGGCATCATCGACCTGCCGGTGCCGCTTCACGTCAGCAACGTGCAGGTCATCTGCCCGCGCTGCGACCGGCCGACCCGTGTCGGCCACGGCAAGCTCGAGGGGGAGCACGGCCGGCGGACCCGTGTCTGCAAGCGCTGTGGCGAGCAGATCGAGGTGACGACGAAGTGAGCCCCGAGGAGAAGAAGACGCCGCGCAGCCGCGCCGCCTCGACCGCGACGAAGGCCGCAGCCAGCAAGCCCACAACTGTCAGGCCGGCGGGTGCGAAGCGCGCCACCGCCAGGGCCCCGGCAGGCGAGAAGGCGACCGCCGCCGCCGCCGAAGGCCCGGCCGGCGAGACGTCGGATGAGGTGCAGAGGTCATCGACGAACGGCGCGTACCGCAAGCCGGAGTACGCCGGGCTGCGGCAGCGCTACCACGCCGAGATCGTGCCGGCCATGCAGCGGGAGTTCACCTACGCCAATCCGATGCAGATCCCTCGCGTCGAGAAGATCGTCGTGAACATCGGCCTTGGCGAGGCCATCGCCAATGCCAAGGCGCTCGACGCCGCCGTGGGCGACCTGACCACGATCACCGGCCAGAAGCCGATCGTGACGCGGGCCAAGCGGAGCATCGCGCAGTTCCGGCTGCGGACCGGGATGCCGATCGGCGCCAAGGTGACGCTGCGGGGGCAGCGGATGTACGACTTCCTCGAGCGCACCCTCGCGCTGGCGCTGCCGCGCATCCGCGACTTTCGGGGCATCCCGACCCGCTCCTTCGACGGACGTGGGAATTTCAGCCTCGGGCTGCGCGAGCAGCTCGTCTATCCCGAGATCGACTACGACAAGATCGACCGGCTGCGCGGGCTCGAGATCAGCATCGTGACGACGGCGAAGACCGACGAGGAGGGGCGCAAGCTCCTCGAGCTCCTCGGCATGCCGTTCCAGGCGAACTAAAGGAGCATCCGTGGCAAAGAAGTCGAGCATCGCCCGGTCGAAGCGCCCCGCGCGCTTCCCCGTCCGCGAGCACAACCGCTGCCAGGTCTGCGGACGGCCTCGCGGCTACATGCGCCGATTCGCCATGTGCCGCATCTGCTTTCGGGAGCGGGCCCTGCTGGGCCAGCTGCCGGGCGTGACCAAGTCGAGCTGGTAGGGCTCATCACCGTATTCATGGCCGCCCGACGGCGGCCACCATCAGCGGGAGGCGCCAGCCGGGCTGTGCCCGGAGCGAACCGCCGCCGAGGAGACGAACGAACACCGATATGAACGTGACCGATCCCATCGCCGACATGCTGACGCGCATCCGCAACGCGAGCCAGGCACGGCACAAGGACCTCAGCATGCCCTCGTCGCGGGTGAAGCGCGAGATCGCGCGAATCCTTGCGCAGGAGGGCTTCATCGAGACGTACGAAACACAGGCGGAGGGCGTCCAGGAGATGCTCACCCTGCGCCTCAAGTACGTCGAGGGCCGCACGCCGGTCGTCACCGGCCTCAAGCGCATCAGCAAGCCCGGACTGCGCGTCTACGCGCGCAAGACCGAGATCCCGCGCGTCCTTGGCGGGCTCGGGCTTGCGATCCTTTCAACCTCCCACGGGATCATGACCGGGACCGATGCCCGGAAACAGAACCTCGGTGGCGAGGTCCTCGCGTACGTCTGGTAAGGAGCGAACGAAGCATGTCCCGCATCGGACGTCTGCCGATTCCGCTCCCCGACGGCGTGGAGGTCACCCAGGATGGGCGGCGCCTGGTCGTGAAGGGCCCCCTCGGCCAGCTCGAGCGTGAGCTGCACGCCGAGATGACTCTCGAGCGAGAGGATGGCACCCTCCGCATCGTGCGCCCCACGGACGAGCCGCGGCACCGCGCGCTCCACGGCCTGACCCGCACGCTGGTCAACAACATGGTCACCGGGGTCACGACAGGCTTCACGAAGAATCTGGAGATCAGCGGCGTGGGCTACCGTGCCGCGCTCCAGGGCACGAAGCTCGTCCTCGCACTCGGGTACTCACATCCGGTGGAGGTCGATCCGCCGGCCGGCATCGAGTTCAGGGTCGAGACCCCGACGCGCCTGGGCGTGTTCGGCGCCGACAAGGAGCTCGTCGGCCAGACCGCGGCCTACATCCGCTCGCAGCGCAAGCCCGAGCCGTACAAGGGCAAGGGGATCCGCTACGCGGGTGAGCAGATCCTCCGCAAGGCCGGCAAGGCCGGCAAGGTCGGAGGCTAGACGAGATGACCACGATCCGTTCACGCGGCGCCATGCGTCGCAAGCGCCACGAGCGCATCCGGCTGCGCATCACCGGGAGCGCGGAGCGGCCGCGCCTGTCGGTCTTTCGCAGCGCGAAGTACATCTATGCCCAGGTGATCGACGATTCCAACGGGCGCACCCTGGCCGCGGCGTCAAGCCGCGAGGCCGATCTCGGC
>JACCWY010000090.1 GCA_013697395.1 Chloroflexota bacterium
GAGCAGGCAATCCAGGCGGGGGTCGCGTTCGTCAATGCCATCCCCGTCTTCATCGGCCGCGAGCCGTACTGGCAGCGGCGCTTCGCCGAGGCCGGCCTGCCGATCATCGGCGACGACATCAAGTCGCAGGTGGGAGCGACCATCACCCACCGCGTGCTGACCCGCCTCTTCATGGACCGCGGCGTGCGGATCGACCGCACGTACCAGCTGAACTTCGGCGGCAACACCGACTTCCTCAACATGCTCGAGCGAGAGCGCCTCGAGTCGAAGAAGATCAGCAAGACGAACGCGGTCACGAGCATGATCGACTACGAGATCGACGACGGGGACATTCACGTCGGCCCCTCGGATTACGTGCCGTGGCTCAAGGACCGCAAGTGGTGCCACATCCGGATGGAGGGAACGACGTTCGGCGACGTCCCGCTCAACCTGGAGCTCAAGCTCGAAGTGTGGGACTCGCCGAACAGCGCCGGCGTCATCACCGATGCGATCCGCTGCGCGAAGCTCGGCCTGGACCGCGGGCTGGCCGGGACGCTCGTCGCGCCGAGCTCGTACTTCATGAAGAGCCCGCCGCTGCAGATCCACGACGACATCGCCCACAACCGCGTCGAGGACTTCATCCGCGGCGACGACAACGAGACGCTCGTCGGCACGGAGAAGGCGGCACCTCGCCGAACGCGAAAGCTCTCGACGTCGAGCACGAAGGCGAAGGCGAAGGCTGCTGCTGCCGAGGTGGCGTGAGTTGCCATTTTCACCGGGTGAACGTATCGGCGAGGAGTGGCCGACATGAGCTCGATGGTGGCATTGGCATTCACGCGATGAGCGAGGCGTCCAGCGAGACCCCGCTGCTTCGCCGCTACATTCACCGCGTGCAACGCAGCGCGGGCGACCCCCAGGCGACCACCGAGCGCCGGCGGGAGGTGCTCACCTTCTGGCTCTACCGCCTCGGCGAGCGAATCATCAACGCGCTGCCGCGCGCCGTGGTCATGCCCGCGGCGGCGGCCGTCGGCAACGTCGCGTACGACATGGCCGGGCCGAAGCAGGCGCTCATCCACGCCAACCTGGCCCTACCGCTGCGCCTGCCGCCGGACGATCGGCGGGTGAAGCGCGGCGCGCGACGTGCGTTCCGCAACTACGCCAAGTACCTCGCCGACATGATGCGGATCGGCGAGTTCACCGCGCCACAGGCCGCCGACCTCGTCGGCATCGACAACCTCGAGATCCTTGACGAGGCGCACCGCGAGGGAAAGGGCGTGCTCCTCTGCACGGCCCATATCGGCGGCATGGACCTGCTCGGCCCCGGGCTCAAGCTCGTGGGCGCATCGCTCCATGTCGTGGCAGACGACACCACCTACGGCCGCCTGTTCGACCACCTCGCCGCGGCGCGGGCTCGGCAGAACATCTTCGTCATCGGATGGCGCAACCTGCGCGGCCTCTTCCGTGTGCTGCGCGAGAACGGCAACCTCGTCCTCTTCTGCGACGGCGGCTATCGTCGCGGCGACGTGCCGGTCGAGCTCTTCGGAGAGGCGACGACCTTCCCGATCGGGCCGGCGACGCTGGCCGCCAAGACCGGCGCCCCGCTCCTGACCGTCGCCTGTCGGCGGACCGCGGACGACCGCTTTGTGACCCGAGGCCTGCCGCTCATCCACTGCCACAGCACGGAGCCCGCCGAGATCCACCGGGCCACGCAGGCCGTCGCCGACGCGCTGTCGTCGGTGATCGCCGAGGATCCGGGGCAGTGGTACATGTTCCGGCCCGTCTGGCCACAGACCGATGCCGAACGCGCGCAGGCGCGCGAGGCGCTCGCGGCTGCACGCCGCGGCGAGGACTGGACCAAGATCGGCGCGTGATGCTGCGCCTGGGCCTCGAGATCGTCGACCGCATCGTCGCCGCCGTTCCGGCGCACGTCGCGTATGCCTTCGCCGACCTCGGCGGCGACCTGTGGTACGTCGCTGCGCCGGCTCGACGCCGGCTGGTGGCTGCGAACCTGGCTCGGGTATGCGCGGCGACCGGACGGCCGACCACCGGCCGCACCTTCACGAAGCTGTTGCGATCGGCGTTCCGCAACCACGCCCGCTATTACGTGGAGCTGCTCCGTGGACCGCACTACCCGCTCGACCGGATCACGGAGATCGTCGACGTCCCGGACTGGCAGGCGTTCGACGCAGCGCTGCGTGGCCGCCCGGGCATCCTCGTGACGTCGCACATCGGCAACTTCGAGCCGTTCGGGTCATTCGTCGCCGCCCACGGCTACCGGCCGCTGTCGCCGATCGAGGAGATCGAGCCCCGCGAGCTGTACGAGTTCCTGGCGGCGCGTCGCGGCGGGAGCAGGATCGATCTCGTCACCGTGAGGGAGTCGACCCGCCCGCTCATCCGGCGCCTCCGCGAGGGAGGCCTCGTCGGGATCATCGGCGATCGCGACCTGGCGGGGGACGGTCGGTCGGTCGAGATGTTCGGCCATCCGACGACGATCCCGATTGGCCCGGCCTGGCTGGCCGTCTCGCATCGCGCTGCGCTCATCGTCGGGCGCTGCCTGCGCATCGGTCCGGACCGCTTCCGGGCGGAGGGCGAGCCAATGGAGGTCCCCGCCAGCGGCGACCGCCGGGCGGACGTCGCCATGCTGGTCGACGGGATCGCGGCCCGGTTCGAGCGCGACATCGGCGAGGCCCCGGAGCAATGGTGGGGCGCCTTCCAGCCGTTCTGGCCGGACCTGACATGACGCGCAACGGCGGCGAGCTCGGCAAGGCGGACATGCACATCCACACGCTCTACTCGGACGGGACGGCATCGGTCCAGGCCGTGCTCGACCACGTCGAGGGCGCTACGGATCTCGACGTGATCGCCATCACCGATCACGAGCGGATCGACGGCGCGCTCCGGGCGCGCGAGATTCATGCCGGCGGCGACTATTCGTTCGGGCTCGTGGTGGGTGAGGAGATCACGACCCGCCGCGGACACGTCCTGGCACTCTTCGTCACCGAGCGGGTCCCGGCCCTGCGCCCGCTGGCCGAGACGCTCGAGCGCATTCACGCCCAGGGCGGCATCGCCGTCGCCGCTCACCCGATGGCGCCGCTGACGCCGTCGCTCGGAACGCGTTCGCTGCTGTGGGCGCGCGGAGCGACGGATCCCCGCCACCGGCTGGACGCGATCGAGCTCATGAACCCCTCGACCGCCGGGCGCTCGCGCCGCGTCGCGCGGGACCGCCTCAACGCCGAGATCCTGCACCTCCCCGCCGTCGGGAACTCGGACGCCCACGTGCTCGAGGGGATCGGATCGGCCTGGACCTGGTTCCCCGGTTCGAGCGCCGCGGAGCTGCGCGCCGCCATCGAGCATGGCTCGACCCGCCCGGACGGCGTCTACTGGTCGCACCTCCACAACGTCGACGTCTACCGGAGGCAGCTGCGCGCCAAGGTGCGGCACCTGCGGCATACTCTGCGGCCTACGGGAGAGTGGCGGTGACATCGGTCCTGCAGTCCGCGACGCCAGCCCTCCGGCCAGCGTCGGAGGGTCGCGCTCCGCTCAAGATCGGGATCGTGAGCCCATACGGCTACCCGCATCCGGGCGGCGTGAACGAGCACGTGCGCTTCACTTACGACGCCATGCGGCGCATGGGCCACGACGTCTCGATCATCACCAGCAAGTACGGGCGCGAGCGGGAGAGCGAGGGGCACGTCATCCGCCTCGGCACCGGCTGGGCGGCGCCGGCCAACGGCAGCGTCGGCCGCGTCACGCTGGGCCTGCGCTTCAAGCGACAGGCGAGAGAGGTGCTCGAGGCGGAGAACTTCGACATCCTCCACTTCCACGAGCCATTCGTCCCGTTCCTGTCGCCAACCATGCTCGACCAGTCCAAGACGGTGAACGTTGCCACCTTCCACGCCTTCGGCGGCTTCTCGCCGTCGTACTGGATCGGAAAGCGCTTTGCCGGCCGGCTGGCCGACCAACTCCACGGGCGGATCGCCGTGTCCGGGGCGGCGCGGCACTTCATCAACCGCTATTTCCCCGGCGAATACGAGATCATCCCGAACGGCGTCGACCTGGACCGGTACACCCAGGCTGAGCCCTACGAGAACCTGCGCGACGGCACCCTAAACATCCTGTTCGTCGGCCGGCTCGAGGAGCGCAAGGGCCTGATCCACCTGCTCAAGGCCTACAACCGGCTCCGCAAGCGCAAGGTCGACGCGCGGCTGCTCGTCTGCGGCGCAGGGCCGAAGCTGCGCGAGTACAAGCGATACGTCGGCCTGCGCGGCATCCGCGACGTCGAGTTCCTCGGGCGGGTCAGCGATGCGGAGAAGGTCCGATATTTCGCCTCCGCCGACATCTTCTGCGCGCCGAACACCGGTCAGGAGTCGTTCGGCATCGTCCTGCTGGAGGCGATGGCCGCCGGCGTTCCGATCGTGGCGTCGGACATCCACGGCTTCAAGCGCGTCGTGGAGCGCAACGTCCAGGGCCTGCTGGTGGAGCCTCGAAACCAGCGCGCGCTGGCTGCCGCGCTCTACACCCTTTCCCGCGATGCGGACCTGCGCCACGAGATGGGCGACGCGGGGCGTGCCCGCGCCCCCGAATTCAGCTGGGACCGAGTGACCGAGCGGATCGTCGACTTCTACTACCAGACCCGCGACCGCGTACTGGCGGGCCCGGTCCGCTGACTCGGCCGGTGTGGCCGTGTGCCGCACCGGCACGCATCGGCCAGGGAGGCTCGCTTCGAGCCATCGGTCTCAACGCCGATGTGCCCCCTGAGCATGATTCGGCGACTGATCGCGGCGATGGAGGGCGCCAATTGCGGAGATTTGCGCGGGCGGCAGGTTCCCACCGAGGACCCGAACTCGCGACGGTCGCTCTTGTCCGATAGGTGCCGCGGGAGCACACCCGCGGCACTGCATGGCCGATGGTTGCGCCCGTGGCACATGCCGGCGCACGGGCGCGCGAGGCGGCGCTGCCTTGATTCATCGGCAGCCGCGGCCGATCCGCCCCCTCGGCCGCTTCCCGCTCCCATGTCGGGTCGAGCCCTCACGACTCGAGGTGCCACAGCCGTCGGTAGTAGCCGATGCGCTCGTCGTCAGGTTGGACGCCATAGGCATCGAACAGCTCGTGCTGGTGACCCTCGCCGAAGTTCCAGTCAAGGCTCATCGACGCGATCGCCAGGTCGGCCCACCGGTCGCCGACGGCGAGGTCGCCGAAGTCGACGTTGCCCGTCCACCGCCCATCCGGCGAGATGAGCGTGTTAGGAGCACACGCATCACCGTGGAGGAGGACAGGGCCGTCCAGTGGTGGACGAGGCCCAAGCTCCTCGGGCGTCCGGCCGACCCACACCTCGGACGTCCACTCGGCGGGGAAGTCGTCGACCTCGATTGCATGGAGTGCCAGCAGGCCGGCAGCAATCGCCCGAATCGCTTCGGAGCGCCGAACCCTCCAGGGGTCGCCCACGGCGCTCTCACCCGGAACGGCCGCCGTCACCAGCCATTGGCCTGCGGCGTCGGCGCCCGAGCCGATCACGCGCGGAGCGGGATGGCGTCCGGCAATCCACTCCAGGCGACACCGTTCACGCTCGAGGTCAATCCCCGTCTGGGGCGGGTTCCATTTCACGAAGGTGTCGCCGATGCGAAAGGTCATCCCGCCGAGGTCGTTCCGCCACACCAGCTCCGCCGGCCGTCCCGACGCGATCTCGAGCACGATGCGGGGAATCGGCGCGTCACCGAGGCTGTGCTGGTCCGCGAGCGCGGTGTCGCTCGGACCCGTCACAACGGCTTGCGGTAGGCGGTGAACGTCTTCTCGGGCGCGAAGCCGAGGGACTCGTAGAGGGCTGTCGCCCCGGTCGGGCTGTCCGTGTCGACGCCCAGGCTCGCCGACGTGAAGCCCGCCTCGCGGGCACCGACCAGGGAGCCTGCCAGCAGCGCCCGCGCTAGCCCTCGCCGTCGCCACGGCCGCCGCACGCTGACCTGCGCCACGTAGACGCGGGCGCACTCGTACAGCTCGTTCTCCTCGACAGGCACGGTCGTCACCACGGCGCCGGCCACCTCGTCCCCGTCCCAGCCGATGCGCCACAAGCGCGGATCGGCGTTGTCCGGGTCCGCGTCGAAGCGGGTCCAGTCCTCATCGGTCCATTCCTGCTCGCCCCAGTGGTCGCGGAACGCCTCGGCCGACGCGAGCCAGATCGTGCGGTACTGGTCGCGGGTTACGGGACGCAACTCGATACCGTCGGGCATCGGCGGAGCGACGACGTCCTCCAACGATGGGGCAACCATGTCGTAGAAGAAGCGCGCCGCGGTGTAGCCGTCGCCGAGCAGCAGCGCCGTGTTGCCCGCGTCGGTGTCGATCCCCTCGGAGCCGAACCATTTCGGCGCGATTTCGTCGTGAGAGTCCGCGATCTGCCGCAGGCGACCCTCGTTATGCCGGTGCAGCGAACCACCGATTCCCCGTCGCCGCCACGAAGGGTGCACGAAGCCGAAGTTCTCGTAGGAGCGGCCACCCTCGACGAGCGCGTTCCAGAAGACGCGGCTGTAGGCGACCACCTCGCCATCGACCTCGGCGATGACTATGTCGCGCGCCGGGTCGCAGTTCACGAGCGTCGCGTAGTTGAGATTGAACTGCTCCAGCGTCAGCACTTCCTCGAGGCCGTCGTGCTCGTGCACGGACATGTAGACGCGCAGCATGGCGGGGTGATCCTCCTCGCCGCGGTAGCGCCGGAAGCGGAGCCCGGCGAATGCAGGCGCGTCGGGCAGCGCGATCTCGGTCACGTCGGCACCTCGACCAGCGGCTTCCGCCAGGCGGACGCGCGCTCGGTAACGGCGAAGCCCAGCGACTCGTAAAGGCGCAGCGCACCCGACGGGTTGTCGGCGTCGACGCCCAGGGCCGCAACCTCGATGCCGCGCTCGGCCAGTATGTGCAGGCTGCGGGTGATCAGGCCCGTTGCCAGGCCTCGCTTGCGCCACGGGCGCCGCGTGAAGACGCTGTCGAGCCAGCCGCGCTTCAGGCCCAGCTCCTCGTTCTCGTGCCGATAGATCGTGTTGATGGAGGCCGCCGCCACCTCCTGGCCATCCCAGGCCACGACCCACAGCGACGGATCGAAGTCCGGCGCGTCCTGGTATCGCCGGAACGCCTGGTCGGACTCGTCGCCGCCGCCCCAATGGTCGCGGAAGGCCTCGATATCAGCGCGCCAGATGGCGCGGTACTGCGACTCCTCCAACGGACGCACCTCGATGCCATCGGGCAGTGCCCGGATCTCCGGCAGCTCACGGTCCAGTCCGGGCCGCTGCATGTCGAAGAACCAGCGAGCCTGCTTGTAGCCCTCACGCTCCGCGAGCGCCCTCCCGCCGACATTGCGGTCGTCGTTGAAGCAGCCATGCACGCGCGGCCGGTCGGTCGGCTGCGGCGCGGCGAGCATCGCGTTTCGCCGCTCGGTCTCGCGCATCAGCGCCGTCCCGACCCCGCGGCGCCGCCATGCAGGGTCGACCGCGCCGCCGCTGCGGTACTCGCGCAACCCGTCGTTGGTGTCCACCCACTCGCGCTTCGCATGGCCGACCATCCGGCCGTCGACCTCGGCGACGGTGACGTCGCGGGCGGGGTCGAACTGCTCGGAGACATGCGCGAAGAAGGCTGCCTGCTCCTCGACCGTCTCGCGGTACGAGACGCCATCGGCCTCCCACTCCGCGTTCTGGATGCGCACGATCTCGGCCAGATCGGCCTCGCCTGCGTAGGGCCGCAGGACGAGGCCGGGGATCTCGGCCGCGGCGGGATCGGTCCGCATCGCTGTCTCTCCGTTCATCAGCCGACTCGCTTGAGCTTGCCGGTGCGCTTCGCGTAGCGCTCGGCTATCCCGAACACGTACACACCCAGCGGGATGAGCACGACGCCCATGATCACCAACGGCCACACGTTGTGCAGCAGCTCGGTCACCGACTGACCGTGGATCAGGCCACCGCGGACGCCTTCGAGAACGTAGGTCCCGGGGGAGAACTGGGACACGAACTGCATCCAGCCGGGTAGCACGTCGGTCGTGTAGTACACGCCACTGAAGAGCAGGATGATCGACTGGATGACGAACACCATCTGGTCGCCCCGCTCGACATACAGGAGCGGCAGGATGGCCGCCATCATGCCGACCCCCACGAAGCTCACCGAGCCGAGCAGGATGAACGCCGCGGCGGTCACGAAGTTGCCGCCGGAGAACTCCAGGTCGAAGAAGACGATCATCACGCCCAGGATGATGAGCATCTGGATCAAGGCGTAGGTCACCGCGAACAGGGTCGAGCCGACCAGCTGCGTGTAGCGGCGCACCGGCGCCATGAACGTGTACTCGAGCGTCCCCTCCCAGCGCTCCCAGGTGACCGTCTCGCCGATGAAGCCGAAGACGATCGACAGGAAGTTCCAGAAGATCGTGCCGATCACGAGCACCTGGAGCAGGGTCGGGTCGTCCTGCGCGACGCCGATGAAGGCGACCGCCAGCGCAGCCGCCAGCGAATAGACGAGCCACGCCACCTCCCAGCCCCAGTAGCGCTTCGTCAGGTTGAAGTTGCGCTCGACGAAGGCGAAGCTCGCCCGCAGCTCGCGCGTTGCAATCGACATCGGTTGATCTCTTTCTCTCGGTTCGAATGGACCGATGGACCGCCCGCCCTCAGCGGGCCCGGACCTGCCGCATGGTCGGCTCGCCCGCCAGCCGGGCGCCGAAACGCACCATCCGGCGACCGATCCATCGCCGCACCGGGCGGCGGTCGCCGGCGTACTCGCGCTCGTGGACGGGGAGGCTCGTGCGGCGCAGCCGCGACTCACGCTCCTCGATCAGGCTGAGCACGACACGGACGTCAAGGTTGCTCTGCACGGGAATCACCTCCTCTCTCTTGCTACTCGTCGTCTTCGTTCTTGTCGTCATCGAGATCGTCATCCAGGCTCTTGCCGGTGAACGTCATGAACACGCTCTCCAGCGTCGGCTCCTTGCCGTAATCCCGGGCGATCATCGTGATCAGCTCCGCCGGCGTGCCCTCGGCCACGATCCGGCCGTCGTTGATCAGCGCGATCCGATCGCACAGGCGCTCCGCCTCGGTCAGATCGTGCGTCGTCAGCAGGATCGTTGCGTCGTGCGTGTCACGCACCTCCTCGATGAAGGTCTGCACGTCGAGCTTCGACCGCGGGTCGAGACCCGTCGTCGGCTCGTCGAGCAGCAGGACCGTGGGGCTCGTCAGCAGCGCCCGCGCGATCGCAACCTTCTGCTGCATCCCGCGGCTCATCTGCTCGACCGGGCGGCTCAGCCGCTTCTCGCCGATGCCGAGCCGCGCCATGATGGCGATCGCCTCTGCCCGGGCCCTCTTCGCGTCCAGGCCGTAGAGCCGCGCCGCGTAGGCGAGGTTCTCGTGCGGGGACAGCTTCTTGAAGAACGCCGCGTCGACGCTCACCCGGTTGATGAGCTGCTTGACCGCCATCTCGTCGCGCACGATGTCGTGGCCGAGCACCTCGACCCTGCCGCCGTCCAGCGTCAGCAGCGTGCTGACCAGGCGAATGAGCGTGCTCTTGCCAGATCCGTTGGCGCCCAGGATTCCGTAGATCTCGCCGCGCCGGATCGACATCGTCACGTCGTTGACCGCGACGACCGCCTTCTTCTTGCGGCCCACGATGAACCGTTTGGTGGCGTGCTCGATCAGCAGCGCCGGCTGCTCTCCCGACGGGGGTGGGCCGACACGGCGCAGCGGCTCACGCACCGGCGTCGCCATCGGCGTTGTGCTCTTCGGTTCGTCCATGACCTCGATCATCGTCGTATCCCGTCGTGTGCTGTCGGTTGAGGGCCAGGAAACGGGAGGAGCCGCGGCCCGTCGCTCCCGGTCCGCGGCTCTCGCGTTGCCCCCGTGGGGCAACAAAAAACCGTGGACCCGACCTGGCCCACGGCTCGTGGTGTCTGCGTCGGCGGTCTCACCGCCGTTGCTCTACCTCGACCAGGGCACAGATCTCCCATCGACTCCACTGCCGGTAGGCGCGAGTCGGGGCGCGTTGCTGGCGCAGATGCGGAAGTGCATTGCCGTCAGATCGCTCCTCTATGCTGGTTGGTTGATCGCCGGACACCCGTGGGCAGCGTCAGCCGCAATCCGTGGTGCCGGCGGAGTCTACGACCGGTCCTCGGGCCGTGTCAAGCACGTGCGCGCGGCGGCGAATTTCGCCGGCTGCGCGCCGGCTCGGAGGCGGACGAGATCGGCGCTCACCTGCCACAGGCGGGCTGTGGTTGCAAGGTCGTAGGAGGACTTGTTGGACTTCCTTGCCTTCCGTTTGGCAAAGTTCTGCCCGTGAGGCCCTCCGCCTCGGGCGAGCTTGGGAGATGTCCAGAGGCGGTGATGTGGTGGCTATCGGAGAGGTCGTCATGTTCAGTTCCCTTCTCTGAGGCTGAACGGCGGGTATCGGTCGGTGACCAGCAGGAAGGCGTAGGCGTTGACCCGCAGGCTCCATCGGCCCACCCCCCACGACGTAGTCGAAGAGCGGCCTGGGATAGCGCCCGGTGATGAGGATCGCGAACCAAGCGACCACGACCGCGACGACGACGCCGATCCAGAGCACGGCGAGGACGACGTAGTGCGGAATGGCGAGCAGCCATTTCACGAGCGGCAGCCAGCGATTGAGGTCACGCCCGACGTCCGGGTACTCGATCTCGAGATGCACGGACTGCTCGTCGACGGTCGACGGGTACCGATCCGTGAGCAGGCCCAGGTAGGCCCCGACCCGCGTCCCGAAGCGGGTCAGCTCCCGGGCGAAATCGAACCACCACCGCGGGTAGCGCACCCGAGCGACGATCATCAGCGTCGTCGCGATCGCCAGGCTGGCCACGAGGCCGGCACCGGTGCTGGCCAGCCGTTCGCCGGCCTCGGTGACCGTGGTCTGGTTCCCGCTCGCGGTGAGCAGGCCCAGGATGACGGCGATCGGGATGATCCAGATGAGCCGGAGGAACGTGGAGAGGCGATCGAGCCGTTCCGGATAGTCGATGGTGAGACGGGCGGGGTACGGCGCCCGCGCGGCGTCCACGCCGATCATGTCGCCACCGCGATCGACGCGTCCGCGCGAACACTGCGAGAAGCAGTCACCGGTGAGCTGAATCCCCTGGCGATCAGCCAGATCCCGATAGCCATCTCGAACAGGCCGGCCGGAACCGACAGGATCAGGCCAACCTCGGATCCAAGGATCTCCAGCACCGCTCCGCTGGCGAAGATCGCGTATCCGGCGATGCCCCACGCGGCCAGGACTCGCGGAACGAGGCGTGATCGATAGAAGAGGTACCAGAAGGGCACGCTGCCAAGACCGACAGCGATCATGGCGACCTGATATGCGGAGTCGTTCCCCTGGATGGAGAGGTTGCTCAGGATCTGAAGGGAGGAAGCTGCGGCCGCTCCGGCACCAACCGCCTCGTGTGCCAGCGGAATCTGAAGGAGCAGGAAGACCACTCCGACCGCGAGCACGACGGCTTCGACGAGCCGGGCGCCGAGATAGCCGAACGCGATGACCTCGCTGTGCGGCCTGGCGACTCGGAGCATGAGGACCCCGATCGCGGCAACGACGAGTGAGTTGATCAGCATCAGGATCGCGCCGATCCTCAGCTGCGTCGCGTTCGAAGCGAGGCTGGACAGGTAGTCCGGCGCATCCAGGACGGACGCGAGCACCGCTGTCCCGCCGCCGTATGCCAGGAATGCCGCGAGGAACAGGACGCCCACGACTCGCGCGGTCGTCCTGTATAGGTCGGGGCCGGGTCGGCCCTGGAAGGTTGATTGCACTGGTTCCTCCGTCCGGTTGTGTGCGGGGCTCGGGCCACCGCGAGCATGCCGTGTACCATGTAAGCGTATGCTGTACACTACGCTGTACACAAGGGCCCGTCAAGCCCGAAGTTGCGAGTACGCTAGCGAGGTGGAGGAGCCGATGAGTACGCAGGCCACGGGGCGGGCTGAGCGCCGGATCAAGTTGACGAGAGACAGGGTCCTGAGCGCGGCAATGGTGCTTGCCGATGCGGGCGGGATCGAATCGCTCACCATGCGCAGGCTCGGCGAGGAGCTCAGCGTGGGGCCGATGGCCTTGTACCGCCACGTGACCAACAAGGACGACCTCGTGGATGGCCTCGTCGATCTCGTCTTCGGCGAGGTCGGCCTGCCTCCCAGCAATGTCGACTGGAAGGGATCCATGCGTGAGCGCGCGATCTCGCTCCGCGACGTGCTGTCCCGTCACCGATGGGCCATCGGCCTGATGGAGTCGCGGACCAACCCCGGTCCGGCCAATTTGCGACACCACGATGCGGTCGTCGGCAGCCTGCGCGCGGCAGGCTTCGACATGGCGATGGCGGCCCACGCGTACTCCGTGCTGGACGGCTACATCTACGGCTTCGCTCTCACGAAGATGAACCTGCCGTTCGAGTCCACGGATGACATTGTCGAGCTGTCGCAGACCATGCTCGCGCCATTCCCCCTCAACGCCTACCCGAACCTCGCCGCGTTCATCACCGAGCACGCCATGAAGCCCGGGTACGACTACGCGGACGAGTTTGAGTACGGGCTCGATCTGATCCTCGACGGCCTCGAGCGGACCCTGGATATCGCCTGAGATCGGTCGAGGGTATGGTGTAGGCCGTGACAGGAGATCCCGAGCACATGCAGGTCAACCGCGGCTTCGCCTTCTGGGGCGTCGCCCTCATCACCGCCGGCGTGGTGGCACTGGCGATCCAGGCGGCGCTGATCCCGGAGGAATCGGCGCGACAGGCATGGCGGCTGTGGCCCCTGCTGCTGGTCGTCATCGGCCTGTCGCTGATCGCGTCGCGCACACCATTCGGGCTCGTGGCGACCCTGCTGGCGGGTGTGGTGGCCGGTGGTCTCGCCGGCACGCTGTGGCCGGCATCCCGGACGGGCTCGACATCGGCTGCGGCGGTGAGCCGACCGAGCCGGCAACCAGCGAGGGCACCTTCGAAGGCGACGCTGAGGTCGTGCTCGACTTCAGCTGCGGCGACCTG
>JACCWY010000409.1 GCA_013697395.1 Chloroflexota bacterium
ACGGACGGCGTCGCTGGCGATCACTTCTGGAACGCTCGCCAACGCAGGCACGATCACTGCCGCGGCGCCCGGCGACGGGAGCTCAAGCGGGGGAACGAGGTATCTGAACGGGAGCATCCGGAACACCGGCCGGCTCGAGATCGACAGGACGACACTGCGGCAGGCGACGTCTGGGGCGACCTGGACCAACCGCGGCTCGCTGATCGTCGACTCCAGCGGGTCGCAGCTGATCTTCGAAGCCAACACGACACAGTTCCTGCAGGAGGCGGGCCTCTTCTGGGCGTTCGACACCTTCCGCCAAGACGGCGGCTCGTTTGCGATGACCGGTGGGTCGCTCGACGGACGGTTCTCGCTTTCGAACGTGACGATTAGCCCCTCCGGCGGCACCGGCGAACAGCAGTTCTATCTCTCGGGGACGAACGTTCTCGGGAGCGACGTGGGGCCCGACCAGATCCTGACGATCGTCGCGAACCAGGTTTCACCCGGAGAGGCGACGCTTCGCGTCCTCCAAAACCGGACGAATCAAGGGCGGATCTCGCTCCAGAGCAGCACCTCTCCTCCCTTGAGCGCCAAGCTCGAAATCGAGGCAGGCACGCTCACGAACGCGGCTCTAGGCGTGCTCGACACGGCCAGCACGGGCGGCGCGCCCTACTTCATCGACGGCAACCTGACGAACAACGGGGTGCTCCAGGTCGACGGTCTCGTCACCCAGCGAACGCCGAACGCAACCTGGACGAACAACGACCTCTTCTCCGTCTCGGCCGGCAGCGAGCTCGACCTCGGTCAGGCGGCGTTCACGAACCACTCCGGGACGACCCTGACCGGAGGCGACTACCGGCTCGAGGGCATCTTCCGGTACCAGGGTGCGTCGATCGTCACGAACGCAGCCTCGATCGGACTCTGGGGCGGTTCGATCCGGGACAGCGCCGGAGTCGATGCGCTCAGGAATCTCGCTCTCAACTCGAGCAGTGGCGGCCTGTCGCTCTCGTTCTACAGGATCCTCACCGTCTCGGGGCCGCTGACGAATCAGGGCGGAATTTCCCTTCTCCCCGGTAGCGTCCTCACCACGACGGGGGACTTCATCCAGACCGGCGGGATCACGCGGGTCACTGCCTACAACACCATTCAGCCGGTTCCCGCGCAGCTAGTAGCTACGGCCGGCCTCGTGAGGCTGCGTGGCGGCACCCTGATCGGCAACGGCACCGTCTCGACAGTCGAAAACACAGGCGGCGCGGTGGTCCCTGACCGCTCGGCATTCTCGCCGGAGGAGGCGGGGATCCTCCGTGTCGCCGGGGATTACGCCCAGACGAGCGGAGGATCGCTCGCCGTCGACCTCAAGGGGCCAAGTGTGCTCAATGGGTACGACCGCTTGGAGGTGAGCGGCACTGCGACTCTCGCTGGCACGCTCTCGTCCGCGGCCACTACCTCGGCCGGTCCGGGCCCGTTCACGATCCTGACGGCGGGGAACCGCATCGGGACGTTCGAGACCGTCAACTCCAGCGGTGGCTCGTACCTAGTGCAGTACGGACCCCAGAGCGTGACGCTCGCGAGCGCCGCCCCAACGGCTGTCCGCCTCGGCTCCTTCTCGGTGCGTCAGGCTGGGGGTCGAGTCGTCGCCCGATGGCGGACCGGGAGCGAGTTGGGACTGCTCGGCTTCCATATCCATCGCGAGCTACATGGTCGCCGGGTGCGGTTGACGCCGGCGCTGATCCGGGCGCGCGGAGGCGCGGGCGGACAGACGTATGTGTGGCAGCATCGTGCACCACAGGTGGTCGGTACGCGGTACCTGCTCGAGATCGTGAGCGACGACGGCTCCCGGACCTGGGTGACCATGCGGAACGTAGCGACCTCGCTTCTGAGGAATCGGTGATGCGCAACCAGACCCTGCCGGTCGAGCGCCGAACAAAGGACGGCCTGCCTCCGGCTACCGAAGTAATTAAGAGGGTTTGAGGCTTTTAACGTGCAGCGGAGCGCGCCGAAGGCGTGCGGAGTCTGCGCGGGTCCAATCAGGGATGCTCCGCGTCCACCCAGTGCGGCCCGCCCCACGTCAGGTCGTACGGGTAGTCGCGAAGCACGTGGGCCCAGATCGTCCACGCGATCCAGCGGCAGGTGCCGTAGAAGAACGCCGCGCGGTACAGCGC
>JACCWY010000138.1 GCA_013697395.1 Chloroflexota bacterium
GCGGGGATCGATCCGGGCCGCCGCGACTACGCCACCTTCCTGTCCTTCGACGATCCCGACGGCAACGGCTGGCTGGTCCAAGAGGTCAGGCGAACCGACCCGAGCTCAAGGCCCGCTACGGAATCACCCTCTGATTAGGCTGAGCGTGATCACAGAGCATCCTCGTCCTTAAGACGATCTCGCGTTTCCTTCGAATGGCGGGCAGCGCCGTGATCACGAGGGCACCGACAGCCAGGACCAGGAGCGTGAGGGAGATCGGCCGCGTCACGAACACGCTCGGATCTCCGCGCGAGATGATCATGGCGCGCCGAAGGTGCTCTTCCAGAAGCGGCCCGAGCACGAAGCCCAGGAGGAGCGGCGCCGGCTCGCAACCCAGCTTGATCAGGAAGTAGCCCAGGATCCCGAAGAACGCGATCGCGTAGACGTGGTAGGCGTTGAGGCCCAGCGAGAAGCTGCCAATGACGGCGAAGGCAATGATCGCCGGGAAGAGCACCCGGTACGGGATCGTCAGCATCTTCACCCAGATGCCGATGAGCGGCAGGTTGAGCAGCACCAGGAAGAGGTTCCCGACCCACATCGACACAATGAGGCCCCAGAAGAGCGCGGGCTCGTCCTTGATGACATTGGGTCCCGGGGCGATGCCCTGGATGATGATGGCGCCGAGCATGAGCGCCATCACGGGATTGGCCGGCAGCCCCAGCGTGAGCAGCGGGATGAATGACGTCTGCGCTGCGGCGTTGTTGGCCGATTCAGGCCCGGCGACACCCTCGATGGCTCCGTGGCCGAACGTCTCCGGGTGCTTCGAGACGCGCTTCTCGACCGAATACGAGGCGAACGCGGCCAGGATGTGACCCAGGCCCGGCAGGATGCCGAGGGCCGACCCCAGCGCGGTGCCGCGCAGCACGGGCCGGATGATCGAGCGGAACTCCTTCATGGTCAGCCACAGGTTCTGAACCTTCTTGACCATGACGGTGCGGGTCTGCTCGTCCTCGAGGTTCCGCAGGATCTCGGCCACGCCGAACACGCCGACCGCAACCGAGACGAAGTTGATGCCCCCGAAGAGCTCGCGCGCCCCAAAGGTGAATCGAGGCGTGCCGGTGTAGATGTCCTGGCCGACGGTGCCGAGCAGCAGTCCGAGCACGATCATCGCCAGTGCCTTGACGATCGACCCGTGAGCCAGCGCAACGGACGCGATCAGGCCCAGGACCACCAGCGAGAAGTACTCGGGCGGCCCGAAGGACAGAGCCACCCGGGCGAGCGGCGGAGCGAACAGGACAAGGACGATGGTGCCGACGGTCCCGGCAAAGAATGACCCGAGCGCCGCCGTGGCGAGCGCGGGTCCGGCCCTCCCTTGCTTGGCCATCTCGTGGCCGTCGATGGCCGTCACCGCGGCCGACGTCTCGCCGGGCAGGTTGATCAGGATCGCCGTCGTCGATCCACCGTACTGGGCGCCGTAGTAGATGCCCGCGAGCATGATCAGGGCGGAGACCGGCTCGAAGTTGAAGGTGATCGGCAAAAGCATGGCGATCGTGGCGGTCGGACCGATCCCGGGCAGCACGCCCACCGCGGTGCCCAGCGCAACGCCGATGAGGCAGTACAGGAGGTTCTCGAGGCGCAGCGCCGTCTCCAGGCCGAGCCGGAGGTTCTCGAGCAGCTCCATCGGCGGCCACCTACACCGGAATCCAGGGGCCGATGAGCGAAACCCGCAGCTGGAGAGCCACCACGAAGATCAGGACGCACAGGATCATCAATCCGCCCGCGATCACCGTGGCCGATATCGCCCCGATCCGGTGCCCCGCGAACGCCGTCAGGAGCGTGGCGATGAAGAGCGATGGGACGAGGCCCAGGCCACGCACCGTGACGCCGAAGAAGACGATGGCCGCCACGATGAGGGCGGCCGACCTCCACGGGATAGGGCCGATGGGCTCTCCGTCACCGGCCACGAACCCCTTCACGACGATGGCTGCTCCGAGCAGGACGAGAACCCCGCCCAGCACCAGCGGAAAGTAGCCCGGCCCCATATTCAGGGGGGAGCCGACCTCGTACGTGGTCGATACTATGGCGAAGAACAGCCCGAAGCCGATGAACACCGAGCCGGCGAGAGTGTCCTTCAGGGCTCTTCGGAGCTGTAACGTGGCCGTCACCTCGAAGCTGTTGAACTCGGTGGGGCGGCAGTGCGCCGCCCCACCGTGGTGGACGCGTTACGAGGCCGTGACGCCCGCCTCCTCGATGATCGGGCGCCAGAGGTCGATCTGCGACTGGAGCAGCTCCGTGTGCGCCTCAGGGGTCGCGCGATCCTCCGCGACCGGTGCCGCACCCAGGTCGGCCAGCTGGTCGATCACATTCTGGTCCTTGAGCGCCACCTGGAGCGCGGCAGTGAGCGCCGCGACCACGTCGTCCGGCGTTTCGGCAGGCACATACAGGCCATGCCAGACGCCGAACTGGACCTCCGCCAGCCCGCCCTCCTCGGTGGTCGGCACGTCGGGAAGGTTGGCCACCCGCTCGGGCGTGGTCACGGCATAGGCCTTGACCTCGCCAGCCTGGATCTGGCCGGTCGTGTTGGTGGTCTGGTCGCACATGAAATCGACTTGGCCACCCACGAGATCGGTCAGCGCCGGTCCGGTTCCCTCGTACGGAACCTCTGTCAGCGTCACCCCGACAGCGCTCTGGAAGAGGAGGCCACAAAGGTGAGACGCTGCGCCGATGCCGGCGTTCGCATACGTGACCGTGTCCTCGTTCTCCGTCACGTAGGCGACGAGCTCCTCGAGCGTGTTCGGCTCAAAGTCATTGTTCGCGATGATCGTCATGGGCACCTCGGTGACCAGCCCGATCGTCTTGAAGTCCTCCAGCGGGTCGTACGGGAGGTCGGGGTACAGCGTCGGCGCCGTCGACATGCCGATGTGGTGCATCAGGACCGTGTAGCCGTCCGGTTCCGCTGCGGCGACTTCGCCGGCTGCAACCGTTCCGCCGGCCCCCTCCACGTTCTGCACCACGATCTGCTGGCCGAGCTCGGCGCTCATCGGCTCTGCAATCAGGCGCGTCACGGTGTCTGTCGGCCCGCCGGCCGAGAAGGGCACCACGATCGTGATCGTCGCGTTCGGATACCCGTCCGCGCCGCCATCTCCGCCGCCGTCGGCACCCGATGAGGCGTCAGATCCTCCCGTGCAAGCGCTCAGGACGAGTGCGCCAGCTGCGAGGAACCCCCAGGCGCGGTGTCGCGTCGGTGACCAGCGTGCGCGCGGGCGCACGCCAGCCCCGGTTGCGTGGTCCTGTCCCATGAATGGACCTCCCCAATAATCGGGATTTGGGCTCGGGATCGCGGGAAGCCTACCACCTCAACGGAAGGTCAAGGATCAGATGCGGCGTCGCAATCGCGCCATCGTCCGGGCGCAGATGGGGTCTACGTGGTCTTCTTGGACTTGCCCGACTTGCTGCGCTGCTTGGTCCCTTTCACGGCGTCTCGCTTCCGGGCACCCGTTCGTGCGACCTTCTCGAGCGCGGGCTGGAGCTCCTCGCGGAAGAACTGGAAGAAACCCTTCTGATCGGGGCCAACCTGGTGGATATAGACGTTTTCGACGCCGGCCTCGATGAGCTCGCGGACTGCGGCTACATAGGGCTTGACGTCCGGGCCGATCGGCGTCTTCTCCGCGAGCATCTCCGGCGTCACGATGCTCGAGGCCTGCTCAAAATGCTGCGGGAGCGGCAATTCCTGTGAGAGCTCGCCCGGCACACCTGCGTTCGGCCACATCTCGTGCAGCGTCCGCTTGCCCAGCTCTGCGGAGGCCGCCCAACAGCACGTCACCTGCCCATAGATCGGCTTATCGGCGCCGCCCGCGGAACGGAAGCCGTCGATCACCGTCGCATCCGGCGAGG
>JACCWY010000171.1 GCA_013697395.1 Chloroflexota bacterium
GACGAGCGTCAGCATCGGCCTCGTGTCGCATCCCGAGGACGGAATGTCGGCCGAGGAGCTGATGTCCGCCGCCGACCGCGCCATGTACCAGGCCAAGAAGCTCGGCAAGAACCAGATCAGTGGGAACCCTCGGCCGCGCCCGGTGCTCATCGCCCGCCGCTCGACCTTCGCCGAGCCTCCGAAGGCATCGCCGCCGGCCGAGGACCCCGCGGCCGTCGAGCCCGCCGTCACGCATGAGACGCCCGGCGCACAGACGGCACAGCCCCAGCCGGATCGCGCGCCGGCCGCCAGCGTCGTCGCCGAGGAATCCGCCACGGAGCCGGCGGCGGTCGCCGTGGCGGCCCCCGACATCCGAGCCGTGGCCGTCGAGCTCGGGCCGATCGTGATGGACGAGCCCTCCCCGCACAGGCCGGCCGAGGAGGAGGACGACGCCGACCCACAGGAGGTGCGGCGCAGGATCGCGACCGCGAGCCGGTCGTTCGATCCGGATCACCAGATCAGGCGCGCCATGGACGCGTTCCTCTCGCCCGTCGCGACCGACTCCGAGCGGAGCAGCCCGGACCACTGACCCTCCGGTTCAGCCCTCCGTGATCGCGCTCCCGGCGGGGATGATCTCCCACCACACCCTCCCCGGCGGCAGGATCACCGGCTCCCCGCTCTCGGCGTAGGTCCAGGTCGTGACCTCGCCGGCCTCCGGTCGCGACCAGCGGACATCGTGGCCGCGACCGCCGATGTACAGGACCCCGGCCCCCTCGTCCACGAGGTACTGGTAGCGTCGCGGGTATCCGCCCGGATCGAGCTCGTCGGGCAGGACATCCTGGCGCACGACCTGGACGAGCACGGTCCTGGCGTTGATGCGGTCGCCCGTCACGCCGTCGAAGTTCGGCGCGCCACCGTCGATCCGCAGCCATGTGCCCGATGCGGCGTCCCATTCCCAGCCGAAGAACCAGAAGCTGGCCGTCGTGAGCCCGATGCTGTTCACGGCGCGTCCCTCCGGCATTGCGGGCGCGTCGGCGAACGTGAACGGGGCACGCACCTCGCCCGCGCTCTCGCCATGGCCGATCAGCCGGCCCGCCTCGATCTCACGGCGGGCGGCGTCGGGGTCGAAGAAGACGTCGTGCGGGGCCCCCCACGAGCCGGCACGGTAGAAGAACGGCCACTCTCCGCTGATGCCGTTCACGTACGGCATGTGGCCGCGGGCGAAGCTGTTGAGGATCCTCGTCGCCGACCCGAAGTGGAACGTCACGGCCCGAATCTGCTGGAAGATGTCGAGGTTGAAGTAGCGCGCCGACCGAACCGGCCCGACCGACGCTCCGATGGACGGGCTGCACATGTAGACCGCGCTGAAGCGAGTCGTATCGCCCTCGACCGGCGCCTCGATGATGAGGTCGGCGAGGTTGAGCCCGAACGGCGGCCGCGCGATCGGGTTGTTCTCGATCTGGACGAGGATCGGGACGCGGCCGGCCATTGCGGGATCGGCGAGCTGCTGCCCGTTCATCGGGCAGACCGGCACCGGCGTCGGGCTGGGGGTGGGTGTTGGCGACGGCGTGGGGCTCGGGCTCGCCGTGGGCGACGGCGTCGGGCTCGGGGTCGGGGTCGGCGAAGGGCTCGCCGTCGGCGAGGGCGTTGGGCTCGGCTCGGGCGAGCCGGTGAGCATGATGGCGCCGGCGGCGAGGAGCATTGCGACGAAGAGGGGTCCACCCACGCCGAGCACGGCAGCACGGGATCGGAAGCGATGCATGGGGTTCCCATCCTAGGGGCCGAGGCCGGAAGATGCCAATCCGCTGCTAGACTCACCGAGCCATGCCGGGCTTCTCGACGCGCGCCATCCGAGCCGCCAGCCGCGTCCCGGAGACGCCGCAGTCGCCGGTCAATGTGCCCATCTACCAGACTGCGACGTTCGAGGTCGGCAGTGCGACCGAGCTGGCCGAGCTGCTCGAGTTCGCGCGCCCCGGCCATTCGTACACACGCTATTCGAACCCGACCCATGCGGCGCTCGAGAGCGCGCTGGCCGAGCTGGAGGGGGCCGATGCGGGGCTCGTGACCGCTTCCGGGATGGCCGCGATCCACGCGGTTGTCATGTCCGTCCTGCGCAGCGGCGACGATCTCGTCATGCCGCGAGCCGTCTACGGCGGGATGGTCGGGCTGGCAGGCTCGGTGCTCGAGCGATCGGGGATCGGCCACCGGGCCGTCGACACGACCGACCTCGACCGCGTCGAGGAGGCGATCGGCCCGCGCACGCGGCTCCTCTGGCTCGAGACGATCAGCAACCCGACGACGGCCGTGGCCGACATCGCGGCGCTCGCGGAACTGGCTCATGCCCGAGGCGTCCTGGTGGCCGTGGACAACACCTTCGCCTCGCCGGCGCTCGCCACGCCGCTCGCCCTCGGCGCCGACCTGGTCGTGCATTCGACGACGAAGTACATCGGCGGCCATTCGGACATCATCGGCGGCGCGCTGCTCGGATCCGGCGATCGCGTTGCCGCGGCGCGACACATCGCCGTCAGCGCGGGCGGCAACGCCGCGCCGTTCGAGGCGTTCCTGGCGCTGCGCGGCCTGAAGACGCTGGCGCTGCGCATGGGGCGGCACTCCGCCAACGCGCTCGCGGCTGGTCGCGCCCTCGAGAGCGCGCAGGGTGTCGCCCGCGTCCTCTACCCCGGCCTGGCCTCACATCCGCAGCACGAGCTCGCCATGCGGATCCTGTGCGACGGCATGGCAGGTGGAATGCTGGCGCTGGATCTCGAGGGTGGCCGGCAGCACGGCGAGCGGTTCCTGGGGCGGGTGCGCGTCGCCGTCCATGCCACCAGCCTGGGCGGCGTCGAGACCCTGGTCAGCCACCCTGCCAGTTCGAGCCACCGCCAGCTGAGCGATGAGGAGCTCGCGGCTGCCGGGCTGACGCCCGGCATGGTGCGCGTCTCGATCGGCCTCGAGGACGAGATGGACCTGGTCGAGGACCTC
>JACCWY010000177.1 GCA_013697395.1 Chloroflexota bacterium
GACGTGCACGCCGAGCGCGCCACGTATCCCCAGCGCAAGGAGCGGCTGATGGCCGAGCTGCGGGAACAGGCACCGACGGCCATCGCCGGGCACGACGTGGTCCGCTCGCTCGAGCTGGATACCAACGACGGCTTCAAGTGGTGGACCGAAGACGGTTCCTGGCTGCTGGTCCGCTTCAGCGGCACGGAGCCGCTGGTGCGGGTCTATGTGGAGGCCACGGGGGCGGAGCGGCGTGATGCGATGCTGGCCGAGGGCGAGCTGCTGGTGCGAGGGGAGTCCTAGCGTGTCCGTGGGCGTCGGGGGGCTGCTCGATGACCTGGGCGCGATGCGACGCTTCGATCAAGCGGGGATGCTCGACGCCATCGCTGGCATCCCGGCGCAGGTCGTCGATGCCTGGCAGCGCACGCGTGACCTGAAGCTCCCGGACCGTCATCGCGACCTCAGCGCAGTAGCCCTGCTGGGGATGGGTGGCTCGGCCATCGGTGGCGATCTGGTGCGCGGCATCTTTGCCGACCGGCTCAGGGCGCCGCTCACCGTCGTACGCGATTACGAGCTGCCCGCCTGGGTCGACAAGGACACGCTCGTGGTGGCCAGCAGCTACAGCGGTGCCACCGAGGAGACCATCAGCGCGCTGAGCACCGCGCTGGAACGACGTTGCCCCGTGGCCGTGATAAGCACGGGCGGACCGCTGCGGGAAGTGGCGCGCAAGGCCGGTCTCCCGCTGCTCGACTTTCCCGGTGAGGGTCAGCCGCGGGCGGCCGTCGGGTACTCTCTGACGCTCCTCTCCGGGCTGTTGGAGCGGGCCGGCCTGCTCCAGCTCGAGGATGAGGAGATCCGCGCGGCGGTAGGTGTCGCCACGGCCGCCGTGGAAGCCTGTGGACCCGAGGCTCCGAGCGAGCGGAACCCGGCCAAGCAACTGGCTTGGACGCTGGTCGATCGCTTGCCCGTGATCGAGGCGAGCGGCCCGTTGGTCGCCGTAGCGCGGCGCTGGAAGACGCAGCTCAACGAGAATGCCAAGACCATGGCAGTGATCGAGGAGCTGCCGGAGGCCACGCACAACAGCGTCGTCGGCTACGCGCAGCCCGAATCGATCCGGGACCACCTGTACGTCGTGTTCCTGGCGACTCCCTCGGAGCACCCGCGCAGTCGCCTTCGCGCCTCGTTGTCCGCAGAGCTGCTGGGGGCCGCGCAGATCGGGCACCAGGTCCTGCCCGTGGCGGGTGAGGGATGGCTGCAGCAGGCTGTCTGGGGGATCGTGCTGGGCGACTACGTGAGCACGTACCTCGCCTTCCTCTACGGCCTGGATCCCTCCCCGGTGGAGGCCATCGCGTACGTCAAGGACCGGATGTCGCTGCCCGACGAGGACGACGAATGATGGCAGCGCGTGTCTCCTGCTGCGACTTGAGGGGTGGTCGGCGACCCAGGGCTGATGTAGGCTAGGTCATCGCTCAGCGTCGGTCGCGACGACGCGGCAGGTCGTCGCCCGGCGCCAGGAAAGTGGCTCGTCGACGGCCGCCGGCGGGTCCTGGTAGGAGGGTCTGACCTGATGCATTCCAGTGTCATCGGCAAGATCGAGAAGGCGAATCGCTACGCTCGCGAGACCGACCGGATCTCCATGGACCGGCTCTCGGTCACCTTCCGCGGGGACAATGACACCCACCGCGTGTCCCTCGAGGCCGAGACCTGGAACTGCAACTGCCACTACTTCCAGAGCTGGCAGACCTGTGCCCATATCCTCGCCCTGCAGAAGGTGCTGGGCGGGATGCTGCCCGAAGGTGCGCAGACATCCCTATTCCCGTCCGCGCCGGAGAGCACGACCCTCGCGGAGCCTTCCCGCGCCTGACGGCAAGGATCAGTCGACGGTCACACGCAGGAAGTAGCTGAGGTCGCCCCGCTGGAGGTCGAACTCCACATCGACCTTGACGTACCAGTCGCCGCGCGGCAGAGATACCCTCTCCTCGAGCGTGCCCTCAGGCGCCTTGCCTCGACCGAACGAGCGCGACTCCTGGAGGCCGCCGTCGACCGGCCAGCCGGTGACGCGCCACCCGACGAGAGGGGACCCGTCAGACGGTCTCATCACGATGGCGCCCCGCTCCGCGCGTATGCGCGACAGGCGGTGTGCCGGGGTCAAGCCGCCGACGTCGATGCAGGTATATACGTAGCAGCCGCCGCCCATCTCGGCCGAGACGCTCCGCCGGCCAGCTTCGACAAGCAGGTCGGGAGCGGGGACCTCCAGCTCGCCGTTGGGGGGGCTGTCACGCACGGGCACGACAAGCCGCCAGTGATAGGAAGCCTCCGCCGAGTCGAAGATCCGTGCCTCCAGCCGAAGCAGCCACTCTCCCGCGTCCGGCCCCACGAGGTCGATGTAGTCGGTCCGATCCTCCGGTCCGGGTCCCTCCGACAGCACGACGGCTCCGTCGCCGGTCGGTTCTCGCAGGGGGCTCACGCTGACGGTCCAACCGACGAAGTCCAGCTGCACGTGCCGAAGGCCGATGCTCAGGTTCGCTCCCTGGGCATACTGGTCGAGTGGTCGCAGCTCTTTCGGCTGGACACTCTCGCCAGGTCGCCCTGTCTCCCCGTCCAGCGACCCGAACGGGCCTTGGAGATAGACCTCGGCTATCTCTCGCGAAGTCGAGGGACCCGGGGACGCCGACGGAGATGGTGTGGGACCGGTGGGCGGCGTGAGAGAGGCCGTGACCGTCCGAACCGGGGTCGCTGTCGGCTCCACGGGTTCGGTAGCTGTGATGGTGGCGGTCGCTGCCCGGGTGCCTGGCGGGGAGTCGCTGGGGATGGCGGTCGGCGCGACGGCTGCCGAGCAACCCACGGCCAGCAGGCTCACCAGCGAGGAAAGGATGATGAGGACGCGCATCAGTGGCTCCCGTCGGTGAGTCTGAGGGGTGCGCCTTCAGGACAGTCGCTGGTACAGGGCGCGACCTTCACGGTCAACACGTCGGAGACATCGCCGCTGAGGCCCTCCGTTGCCGGCTGCTCGAAGATCGCTCGGTACTCGTACGTCGTCCAGGGCTGGAATGTCACCTCGTATGAGCCTGCCGAGGATGCCGGGTGCGCCTCGAATGAGTACCAACTCCCGCCGGGCACGCGACGCTGGATGCGAACCTCACGTCCGCTCACGAAGTTGCCCCCTGTCTCCCCGTAGCCGTCACGATCCCGGACCCGCAGCGTAGCCGTGATCGTCACGCGTCCGCGGTAGGCCACCGAGTGATCGCTGGCACTCACGCTCAGCCGTGAGTCCAGCCGGTCACAAAGCGCGTACCGGGCGCTGGCCGTGGTCGTGTCGTACCGCCGCTGGAGTCGAGCCACATCGCAGCGACCGAAGTCATGCATCTGCCAGCCGGTCTGGCCCTTGCCGGGCGAGAAGGGGTGCATCACCGTCTCCAGCGCCGGCAGGCGGAAGCCGTGGTCGTCAGGATGTGCCAGTCCCTCGACGTGGCCGACTCGTGGAGCATCGTGCGACGCAGGTCGAAGCAGCCATCAGGGGCTGAGTCGTAGGCCTGGCACCAGCGCGTCGTGACCGAGCCGGCCCGGACACCCTGTGGCCTCAACGAGATACGCCAGTAGCGCGGGATGTCGCGGCTCGCGCAAGCGATGGCCCGCTCACAGTTGCCGCTCATGGAGTCCGCCAACTGCACGACCCCGGCGGCGTCGGCGTCGTAGTCGAAGCGAGCCGCCCTCGACCCACGTGAGAAGCTCACGTCCGCAGCCGCGTCGTGGATGGCCGGTCGCATCCAGCCCGACGGCGCGTCCGATCCCCAGCGATAGCCCAGGAGCGCGTCCTGCCGCCACGTGTCGGATTCCGACTCCGGGACAGGCCGCGGGTCTACCAGCGGTGCGTCGGACACAGGCGGTTCCTCAGGGTCCGGTGGCACCACCACCGTGGGGCAGTGCACCGCGTGGCATGAGCCTTGTTCCACGATCAGGCCGCCGGTGGTCAGGGCGCGCAGGACGCCCTGCCCAGGTGAACGCTGTGACGTGATGCCGCCGCCCGCCGCCAAGACGTGGGTCACACACTGGGTGGCACCGCAAGATTGGACCGCGAGGCTGCCGTCGGGACCCCATGCGAAATTGTTGACCCACACCGGCGCGAGCGGATCCTCCGAGGAGATACCGGGCAGGATCCTGGTCGTGCGTGCCAGATCGGCCATCGGCCTCCGCCAGGTGCCGAGCTGCGCGCGACCCTTCTGCTCCACGAGGTCATGGACCAGGGTCCGGCCGTCGGGATCGATCGAGGCGCTGAAGATCAGCCCCGCCTGACTGAACGAGCCGGTGACGCAGTCCCGGCCGGCTTCCAGCAGGCGCACGGTGGATGTGCCGCGTCGCGCCTCACCCACCAGCCAGGACCCGGCGAACGGACCATCGAGGAAGGCGACGCGACCGAGCCTGAAGGTGGAGCCGCCGCGCAGAGTCAGATCGTGCCCGACGAGCCAGCCGCGCCCATCCAGCACCATCGTC
>JACCWY010000192.1 GCA_013697395.1 Chloroflexota bacterium
CGCCAGGCGAGCCGCGGCGGGGCGACGCCGGCATCGGCGCAGACGGTCGCGACCAGCTCGAGCGCCCAGGCAGGCGCGGCCGTCATCGGCGTTCGCGCAACAGGCGGCCTACCTCGAGCAGCCAGGCGTCGAGCTGTGCGTCGGCGTAGCGGGCCTCGTCGTAGGTGAAGCCGATCATGGCGGCACCGTGTTCCGCGACATAGGCGGCGGGGGTCGTCGTGTCATGCGGGAAGGCTCGCGCGGCGATCGCCTCGCGCTCGGGATCGGCCTGCGCGCGCTGCGCGGGGAGGCGCGCGTCGTGGCGGGCACGCCATCGGTCCGTCAGCGCCGTGAGGCGGTCTCGGTTCACGCGTTGATTGTGGCGTTTTCGGGTGGTGACGTTCACGCGAGAACGCGAGCCTCAGGCCCGAACGGGCTCCGCGGCACCCTCGTAGAGCCCGACCCGTGCGACGCCCCGCTGCACCCAGCGCGGGGCCCACCAGTTCACCGCGCCCATGACCCGCATGAAGGCCGGAACCAGGATGCCGCGCACAACGGTGGCGTCGATCAGGACCGCGAGGGCCATGCTGAAGCCGAGCGCCTTGATGAGCACGACCGAAGACAGGGCGAACGCACCGAACACCGCGACCATCACCAGCGCGGCGCCTGTGATGATTCCGCCCGTGATGCCGATCCCCTCCGCCACGGCGCGCGTGTTGTCGCCGGTGACGAGATACCGCTCCCGGATGCGGGAGAGAAGGAAGACCTCGTAGTCCATCGAGAGGCCGAACAGCACCGCGAACATGAGGATCGGCGTCGAGGCGATGATCGTGCCGGACGGGTCGAAGTCGAGGATCCCCGACAGGTTGCCGTCCTGGAAGATCCAGACCAGGGCTCCGAAGCTGGCGGTGATCGAGAGCAAGCTCATCAGCACGGCCTTCAGCGGCAGGAAGACCGACCCGAATATCAGGAACAGCACGAGGGCCGTCACCCCAACCACGATCGCGACCGCCCACGGCACGGCGTTCGTGAAGCTCGCCAGGAAGTCGTTGGACCGCGACGAGAGGCCGGCGGTCAGCACCTCGTCCGTTCCGCCGGGCGGCGGCAGGGAGCGGACGGCGTCGACCAGCTCGCGACCGTCGGCCGAGTCGGGAAGCAGGGTGCTGAATACGTTCACGCGCGTGACGTCCTGCGCGACCCATTGCTCCAGCCACTGGGCGATGCCGGCCGCCTCGGGGGGCCGCTGGTCCTCGGGGAGCGACGCGATCTGGAGGTAGGTCGCCTCGTCCATCCCGGCCGGCGGGTCAAGGAGGCTGGCGACGTCGGTCACCCCATCCAGGGCCGCCAGCTCGTCGACGTACGACCGGAGCTCTCCCGCCCACCCCGGATCGAGAGCGCCATCGGCCAGAATCGGCTCCCGCGTCCGGACCGCAACTTCGATCGGGTCGGCCCCGGCGCCGGGGAACTCGTCCTCCAAAATGCGGAACCCGGTCACGCTGTCGGAGGGCGGCAGGTCGTCGAGGTTGCCGCCGGTCGAGAGCTGGATCCCAAAGAACGGCAGGCCCGCCAGGACGAGGACGAGGAGCACGGGCGCGGCGACGAGGAGGGGCCGGCGCATCACGACCCGCGCGATGCGGCCCCACACGCCATGGCCCTGCCGCGCGTCGGCGGCGGTGGCGTCGTCCTCGATCAGCCGCAGCGAGCGCGGCAGCGGGACGCGCAGGCGGTTGACCCGCGGTCCGAGCATGCCGAGCAGTGCCGGCAGGACGGTGAGACCGAACACGAGCGTCGAGAGCACTGTCACGACGCCGCCGATACCCATCGACCGCAGGGATGGCGACTCGAACACGATCAGGCTCGACAGGCCGATGGCGACCGCGATCCCGCTGACGGCCACCGCCTTGCCAACAGTCGCCATCGTGTGCTCGAGCGCGTCCGCCACCGAGCGATGCCGGAGCTCTTCCCGGAATCGGCTCACGGTGAACAGGGAATAGTCGATCGAGAGCGCCAGGCCGATCATGGTCGCAACGTTGGTGACGAAGATGCTCATCTCGGTGACGCCCGCCAGCAGGCCGATGCCGGCCATGGCGCTCGGCAGCGCCATCCCGGCAATGATCAGCGGCAGCGCTGCCCCGACGACCGTCCCGAACACGGCTAGCAGGATGAGCATCGCGATCGGCAGGCTGATCAGCTCGGCCCGGACCAGGTCCTGCTCGACCGCCTCGTTGAACTCCTGCTGCACGATCGGGATGCCGGTGACGGTCGTCTCGATCCCAGCCGGCGCGTCGACCAGTGCGGCGAGGTGCTCGGCGTCGTCGACCGCAGCCTCGACGTCCTCGTTCAGGCGAATGACGGCGAAGGTCCGATCACGGTCCTCGCTGATGAAGGATGGGTCGCCGACGTCGGCGTACGTGAGGATCTCGTCCACGATCGGCTCCCGGGCCAGAGGGGCCACCGAGGCGGCCACGGTCGACTGGAACTCGTCCGATGCGGCGTCCCCATCCGGATCGGTGAAGATCACGATCAACGTGGTCGCGGTCTCGCCGAACCGATCCGCGAAGAGGGCTTCCGCGCGCACCGCCTCCGAGCCGGGAACCTGCCAGCCACCCTGGCTCAGCCTGCCGCCGGCGGTCGCCGCCCAGACGTTGAGGCCGATGACCATGACCAGCCCGGCCACCGGCAGCCAGCGCCGATGGCGGTACGTCGCACGTCCGAGCGCCGCAAAGATGCCGTTGTGCGCGATCCGATCGTCCGGTGCGCGGGATCCCGGGGGCACGCCAGCGGATGCCTCGGGGAACCCCGGCGGTGGCTCGAGAGCGGAGCGGCCACCCCGCATCGCAAACCAGGTGGCCGCGGCCACGGCGAGGATGCCCCCGAGGATCAGCGGCCGGCGCATCGATTGTCCGGTGAATGCACGTTCATCAATTCGTCACGCACTGTACCGCTTGCGGAATCCCGCCGTCAAGCGCAAGATGAACAGTGATTCATCAAGAGAACGCCTCCGATGCCACGCAGCACTGCCGCACACGCAACCGAGATGCGCCACCGAATCCTGGACGGCGCCCACCGGGCGATGCTTTCCGGCGGCTATCGAGGGACGACGATGCCGGCCATCGCGGCCGAGGCTGACGTCAGCGTCGGGCTCCTGTATCGGTATTTCGAGAGCAAGGAGGAGCTGTACCTCGCCATGTGCGAGGGGGTGACGCAGGCGCAGCTCGACGAGCTCGCCGCGCAGATGGGCCGAATTGCGGACCCCCGCGAACGGCTGGCGCGCGCGGTGGGCTACTTCGTCGAGAGTCTCGAGGCCGAGCGCTGGGGCGCGATTATCACCACCGGCTGGGCCGAGGCCGACATCAAGCCCGCACTGCGCGACATGCTCCGGCGACGATGCGACCAGATCCGCGCGTTTGCGACGATGTTCCTGCGCGAGGCGATGGCCCGTGGCGAGGTCGATCCTGAGGTCGACGTCGAGGAGCTCAGCCTGGCCGCCACCATGCTCATGGACGGAGTGATCGCCCACCAGGCGGAGATGGGCGACCGCTTCGACCCTGCGCTGGTGGAGCGGTCCGTGATCGGCCTCATCGGTCGCACGCTGCGTCGCCGATTCGTTCTGTAAGGGCGCTCGGTCGCGTGAGGCCGATGCGCACGGCGACGCGGCTGCGTGCGATTCCCACGCTGTGGTGAGGTCCGGTATGCACGAGCTGCACGCCGCGGTGCCATCCACGCGTGCCAGCCCTCACTCCAGCGCGGGATTAGCTCCCGGCGCGGGCCTCCGGTGAATCCACCTCGGCCCAGCGAGTCACCCGTGTCGTCGCGCGCCCTCCTCATGTGAACATAGAGACGCCATCGCTATGATCCGCGCGTGAGCACCCAGCAGCGGACCCGATGACCGTCGTCGCCCCGGCCGCCTGGTGGCGCGGCCTCGGCGGGCTGGCGCGTTCGGGGAGCTCGGTCGAAGCGCTCGCCTGGGCGTTCTACGACTTCGCGAACACGATCTTCAGCTTCGCCATCGTGAGCTTCGCGATGAGCCTGTGGTCGATTCGCTTCCTCGGTGAGGGGCCGGGCACCTTCTGGTTCACGGCCGCGGTGAGCGTCTCGGTCCTGCTCAACGCCATCGTCTCCCCCGTGCTGGGCGCCATGAGCGACCGGGTCGGTCGTCGCAAGCCCTTCCTCGCCGCGTTCACGATGCTGTGCATCGCCGGCACGGTTGTCATCGGCCTCGTCGACATTCGGCTCGGCCTGGTTGCCTTCGCCGTTGCCAACTTCGCCTACCAGGCGGCACTCATCTACTACGACGCGCTCCTGCCCGACGTCGCGCGCCCGATCGCCCGTGGGCGGCTGTCCGGCATTGGCGTCGCCCTCGGCTACTGCGGCACGCTGCTCGTGGGCGTCCTGCTCCTGGCGGGCATCAGCACCGATGCCGACGGCAGCTCCACCCCGGCCACCTTCACGCTCGTGGCCGGGCTGTTCCTCCTCTTCGCAGGGCCGCTCTTCCTCCTCGTTCGCGAGCGGCAGCGCGGCGGCACCAGCTTCAGCGCGGCCGATGCCGCCCGATCGTTCGGCCAGCTTGCGAGGACGGTCTCGCACGCGCGGGAGTCGCCCGGGCTCCTGCGGTTCATCGTCGCGCGCTTCTTCTATTCCGACCCGGTCAACACGGCGATCGCGGTGATGAGCTCGTTCGCCGTCTACGCGGTCGGCTTCACGGAGGGGCAGGCGCTCCAGGTGCTCCTGGTCCTCACCGTGGTTGCCGTCATCGCCTCGTTCGGCTGGGGCTTCCTGGCAGACAGCTGGGGGCCGCGACGCACGCTCTTCGCCGTGCTGGCCGTGTGGGCCGTCGGGCTCGTCATCCTCACCGTGTTCCTGTCGACCATCCCGTTCCTGTTTGCCGGAGCGCTGCTCGGCGCGGGGCTCGGCGGCGTGGGCGTCGTGGATCGGCTCATGCTGCTGCGCCTCGCGCCGCCACAGCGGGTCGGCGAGATGTTCGGACTCTATGGGCTGGTCGGGAAGTTCAGCGCCGTCGTCGGTCCGATCGTGTACGGCGCCATCGTGGCCATGCTGCTCGCGGGCCTCGACCGCGGCGCCTACCAGGTGGCGATCGCGTCGCTCTTCATCCTGCTGCTGGTCGGGATCTGGATTCTCCGTGGCGTGCCGGAGGGCGAGCCGCAGAACGATGGGCTCGCGATCGACGAGCTGGTCGAGGGCATGGGCCGATGACGATCGTCGTCGCCCACCGCGGCTTCTCTGCGCAGGCGCCGGAGAACACGATGGAGGCGTTTCGGCTGGGCGTGGATGCCGGGGCCGATGCGATCGAGCTCGACGTGCATCTGAGCGCCGACGGGCAGCTTGCCGTGATCCACGACGAGACGCTCGATCGCACCACGGATCGCACGGGATCGGTCGTGAGCCTGGCCATGGACGACATCCGCGAGGCCGATGCGGGAGCGACCTTCGCGCGGCCCGACGATTCCGGCCTTCCGTTCGCCGGCAAGGGCCACCGCGTCCCGACACTGCCCGAGGTCCTGACATGGCTGCCCGACGGCATCGGGCTGGCGGTCGAGATCAAGGCGCGCGCCGCGGCCGACGCGGTCGTCGAAGCCGTCAACGCGCACCGTGTCCGCAGCGACGGCCGGCTCGTCGTCATCAGCTTCGACGAGGCCACCATCGAGCGCGTTCGTGAGCTGGACGGGGAGATCAAGACCGGCTATCTGCTTGTCCCGACCCAGCCCATCGGACCCGCCCTGGTATGGGCTACCGAGCACGGACATGCCGCCGTTCTTCCCTGGGATGGCGACCTCGGCGCCGATCCTCTCTCAATGCTGGCCCAGGCGCAGGCATACGGCCGCGAGATCGGCTGCTATGTGGTCAACGACCCCGAGCGCATGCAGCTCCTGGCCGCATACGGACTGTGGGGATTCGTGACCGATGTTCCGGACGTCGCGCGCCATGCTCTCGACACCATGGGACGGGCCGGGGCCTAGCTGGACGCCACGATGGCGGATCGACCGGCGGGGTCAACGACACGCGGCGCGGCGACGGGGTGAGCGCGCTGGCGGAGATCCTTCCCGGAGCCCCCACGATTCTCCTGGGAATCGGAGTCGTGGCGCTCTCCGAACACGCTCCGGAGACGATCCCGGACCGGTTGGCGGGGCGGGCCTGCCGCTCGATCGCCTCACGCTCGGCGTGGCCGCCGGAGGCTGAAACCCCTCGCCGGATGGCGCAGCTTCAGCGGCGACCGCGGCCGGTGAGGATGCCGAAGACGGCGCGCAGGATCGTGTTGAATGCGCCGGAGCGCACGACGCGGGAACCTTCGGTGGCCACCTTGCCCCAGTCGACGCCACGCTCGGGTGCGCGTGTCGGTCGCATTCGACGATCACCGGGCGACTCCGGATCCTCGACGCCCTCCATCTCCTCCTTCGCCTCCGCGGTCGCCTTCACCAGGCGGGCGGCGAGGAGCTCCTTGGCCGATTCCGGGTCGGTGTCGGTCGCGTACGTGACCGCGATCGGCGAGGCGGCCACGACCGCGTCGAACACGGCAGGCTCGACCTGGGCCATGAGCGAGGTCGGTGGCCTCATCATCGTGCGCGCGGTCGGCATCGGCCTGCCCTTGGGGTCGAGCGCGGTGATGAGCGCCTCGCCCGTGCCCAGCTTCGTGAGCTCGTCGGCCACGTCGTAGTACTCGGTCGACGGGAAGGTGTCCGCCGTGGCGCGCACCGTCTCGAGGTCATCGGGCGTGAATGCACGCAGCGCGTGCTGTACCCGGTTGCCGAGCTGGCCGAGCACCTCGGCCGGGACGTCGGACGGGGAGTGGGTGACGAAGAAGACGCCAACTCCCTTCGAGCGGATCAGGCGCGCCACCAGCTCGATCTGCTGCATGAACGTCTTGTTCGCGTCGCGGAACAGCAGGTGCGCCTCGTCGAAGAAGAAGACGAGCCTCGGCTTCTCGGGGTCGCCGACCTCGGGGAGCGACTCGTAGAGCGAGGCCAGCAGCCACATCATGAAGGTGCTGAACAGCGCGGGCCGATCCTGCATGTCGGCCAGCTCGAGGACGCTGATCACGCCCTTGCCGCCATCGGTCAGGCGGAGGAAATGGTCGACGTCGAACTCGGGTGAGCCGAAGAACGCATCGGCCTCCTGCTGCTCGAGCTCGACGATCTTGCGAATGATCACGCCGGCGGTGGCCGTCGCGACTCCGCCGTACTCGGCCATCTCGGACTTGCCCTCGTCCGAGTTGAGGTGGTTGAGCAGCGAACGCAGGTCCTCGAGGTTCACGAGGGGGAGCTGCTTGTCGTCCGCATACTTGAATGCCAGCGCCAGGACCGATTGCTGGGTGTCGTTGAGTTCGAGCACCTTGGCCAGCAGGATCGGCCCGAAGCTGGACACCGATGCGCGCAGCCGCACGCCCTTCCCGTCGCGATCCAACGTCAAGAACTCGACCGGGTAGGCTCTCGGCGCAAAGTCGCCGAAGCCGATGGCCTGCGCCCGCGCCGTCAGCTTGTCGTTGACTGCGGCCGGTGCGGCGAGTCCGGAGATGTCACCCTTGATGTCGCTGATGAAGACCGGCACGCCCGCGTCGGACAGCTGCTCGGCCAGGACCTGGAGCGTCTTCGTCTTGCCGGTGCCGGTCGCGCCGGCAACGAGGCCGTGACGGTTCATCATCCCGAGCGGGACGCGGACCTGGAGGGCGGGGAACGTCTCGTCACCGCGCATGGCGGCCCCGAACGCGATGCCGGGATCCTCGAAGCCGTAGCCGGCGGCCAGGGCCCCTTCGAAGTCGGTGGGCATGGGCGCGAGTATAGGATTGGTGAGCGGCGATCCGGGTGCACCCGCGGGCAGACCGACGTCATTCTCAGCCAGATATGCAGCCCCGGACTGGAATGTGACGAAGATGGCCGGTCATGCGTTCGCCGTGCCCGGCTCGCGAGCGTGGGGACGGACAACCCGGCGACCCGCGACCGCCGAGATCGTGTCTACCAGTCCTCCGGTGCATGCCTGAGCGGGTTCGGCCCCCGCTCGGACGATACCAGTCGCCGGGCGAATGTCCGCACGGGACTGCCCCTGGGCGAGGCCGATCGACGAGTTCCTGAGCACGGATGCAGGCTTGGACTGATATCCCACGAGTGGGGCCGGAAGGGAGCGACCTCCCTTAGCCATTGAGCGTCGAATCGGCGTCCCACGGGCCTGCGCCGACCCGGTTCCCGGCCCACCGGTCCAGGGGTGCATTCCTGCGCGGGTATTCCGCACCCCGTGGCTGGCCGCATGGGAATCAGGTCAGCCTCGCTTGGCGTCGATCCTCGGGAGGCGGGTCCTCCCCTCGACCAGGAAGTGGCGGAACCAGTCGGCGATGAGGCGCGCGTTGTCCACGCGACGGAATGGTGTCCCCGAGCGCGTCAGCTCGTGCGACTCGTCGGGCACGCGCATGAGCCGCACGGTGCGCTTCAGCAAGCGCAGGACCGAGAACAGCTCCTCGGCCTGCGTGATCGTGCACCGCAGGTCCTTCTCGGCGTGCTGGATGAGGAGCGGGGTCGTCACCTTCTCTGCGTAGGTCAGCGGCGAATGGCGGCGGTAGAGATCCCAGTCTTCCCACGGATGGACGCCGTATTCGTACAGGCCGAAGGTCGGGCCGCCGATGTCGCCGGACAGCATCTGGCTCACCATGTCGTTGACGGATCGACAGGTGACGGCGGCCTTGAACCGATCGGTGTGGCCGACGATCCACGAGGTGAGATACCCCCCGTACGAGCCGCCGGTGACGCCCATCCGATCGCGGTCGATGAGCCCGTCGGCCGCGAGCGCGTCGAGGCCGGCCATGACGTCTTCCATCGGCCCGTCGCCCCAGTCCCCCATGTTCGCCGTCAGGAAGGCCTGGCCGTAGCCCTGGGAGCCGCGCGGGTTGCACGCATAGACGCTGATCCCGTTGGCAGCCAGGAGCTGCCACTCCCAGATGAGGGACCAGCCAAACAGGGTGGCCGGACCACCGTGAATCTCGAGCACCACCGGCGCGGGGCTGCGCTTCGTGCCGGCCGGCGAGGGAAAGAACCAGCCCTGGATGCGGCGGCCGTCGACCTCGTGCCAGCGCTCGAGCGGCGCGACGAGCCTGATGTCGGCCCACGCCTCACGCATGAGATCGGTCACCCGGCGCAGCGCGACGCGGTCATTGCCGGTCAACCGGCCGGCCGGGATGTCGCCCACGACGACGTTCGGAGGCTCCGTGCTGCTCGTGCGCACGGCCGCGACCCGCGCCCCGCCGCGCGGCAGGCCGACAAGGTCGGTGCGGCCGACGTAGTGGCGGTCGCGTGAGACCCGCTCGATGCGACCGCCATCGATCTCGACCCGCCACAGCTCGAAGCTGCCCTCGACCGGCGCCGCGAAGACGAGCCAGCGACCGTCCGCCATCCAGTGCAGCCGAGCGAGACCGCCACCGAACAGGTCGCTGTTCATGCCGGCAGCGGCCTCGAGGTCCGAGCCGGCGATCAGGTCCTGGGCCAGGCCGTCCCGCACGCGGAATCGCCACACCGATGCCTGGTCGATCACGCCGCGCTTCCAGTCCCGCGTACCGATCGCGGCCACCCAGAGGCCGTCCGGCGACCATGCCGGCGCGCCCCACGTCTGGCGGCCTCGGCCGGGGGAGACCTGGCTCACCCGCTTCGTGGCCACGTCGACCAGGTAGATGTCGGTCCGCCAGCCCAGGTCGGCGTCCCGGTGCCTGTCCGAGACGAACGCGATGCGCCTGCCATCGGGCGACCAGCGCGGATCCGCATCGTGGTTGTCGCCGCGGGTCAGGGGCTCGGCGTCGCCCGATGCAACGTCGACGAGCCACAGGCGCTTGAACTTGTCATGGATGAAGCCGGCGCCGTTGAACTGGTACATGAGCGTATCGATGAGCCGCGTGTCCGGCGCCGGTGGGTCCTCCGGCTTCCGCTCCGGCTTTTTCTCAGGCTCGGTGGACGTGGAAGCGCTGACGACGCATAGGCGGCCGCCATCCGGCGACCACGCCAGCCCGTCCGCGTTCTTCGGCAGGTCGGTCAGCTGCCGTGCCTCTCCCCCATCGGCGAACGGAAGCAGCCAGACCTGGGTGCCACCGTCCTCGGGCGCCTCCGCCTTGCCCGGCTTGGCGCCGCCGCCACCGGCCTGCAGCACACCGCTCCGATCGGAGAGGAACGCGAGCGTCCTCCCGTCGGGGCTCCAGCGTGGAGAAGCGTCGGTCTTGCTGCCGGCGGTCAGCTGTCGGGCCGGACTGGCGCCGTCGGCGGGTACGATCCAGATCGAGCTGCGGTATCCGTCCTTGCCCGGTGCCACCGACTTCACGGCGACGGCGACCCATCGCCCCTCCGGCGAGAGCTCGAGATCCGTCGGGACGCGGAGGTCGTACAGGTCCTCGGGACGCGGGGCACGGGTTGCCATCAGTGGATCGGTCTCCTTGACGGGGAATGGCTGGCGAGGTCGCCAGTCTAGCCAAGGCTTGGCAGCCCGGGCGCACAGGTGTGGTTGGGGACGTTTCGCTCGCTCAGCGTGCGAGCCGGCGAGGCCGGGTCAGGGTCGGGCCGATCGCGCTCCGGCCCGAGGTCGCGCTACCAGTTCGTCGCGGTGGACGTTTCGATCTCGCCGACGGACGCCAGCCAGCGCTCAGCGTCGATAGCGGCCTTGCACCCGTCGCCGGCCGCGGTGACCGCCTGGCGGTAATGGCTGTCATGCACGTCCCCGGCGATGAAGACGCCGTCGATGCCCGACCCGGTCTCGCCGACGATCTCGAGGTAGCCGCCGGGTCCGACACGGAGCTGATCGGCGAACAGGTCGGTGTTGGGCTTGTAGCCGATGGCGACGAACATGCCCTGCACGGTGAGCTCGGAGGCCTCTCCGGTGGCCGTGTCGCGCAGGCTGAGGGAGCTCACGGTCATCTCCCCCTTCACTTCGGCGACCTCCTTGTTCCACAGGATCTCGATCTTGGGATCGCGCTCGGCACGGTCCTGCATGATCT